>NZ_JBICKW010000021.1:0-46829 GCF_043104645.1 Delftia sp. WSY_12 | reverse complement strand
GAAGGCACGAAGGCTGGGATGAGGGGTTGTAGCTGTCGCCACAGTTCTTTGCTTACAGGTCGTCGTGCCATGAGGGCAGCGAGCATAACTGCTCTGCGGGGGTCTGTGACGAAGTGGTGTTAGCCACTCTGAACCGTCTGCGCAATGCGCCGAGTGGCAAGATGGCTTGCACATCCGAGTGGGAAGGGTGATAGGCACAACATCCTTTTCGGGTCGCAGCGCCATCCTCAAGAATGCGCTGCGGGTGCAACGCTACTGGGACCACGCCTGGAGCCCTGACCACCGCACCACGGACTTGTGCCCGTCCTCGCCCTGCCCTCACCCCGCATTCATCCCGCATTCACCCCGCATTCACCAGCGCCTTTGCAAACGCCCCTTCGCCCGCCACAGTCAACACCAGTTTTTGTGTCGCCCGCGTCGCAGCCACATAGAACAGTTTGGCCTCGTCCGCCGCATCTTCGCCTTCACGCGGCATCTGCCCCACTCCTGCGACGGCCACGACCGGGAACTCCAATCCCTTGCTGGCGTGCATTGTCATCACTTTGATGGTGTCGGCCAGTGGATCGAAGTCACCTGAACGATGTCGCACGCGATGCGGCAGTTTTCGGCGGCCAAGTGCCATGGCGCACTGGTTCATGGAGTCGTGATCGCGGCACAGGATGGCCATGTCACCCCAGGCGTGGCCTTCCTGATGCGCCGCAGCCAGCAGCTCGGCGATCTTGGCGGGCTCGTCACGCAAGCTCGGCAGGCGCACGATCAGCGGGTCCTGCCCTTCGCGGCCGCAGCTGATAGGCTGCACCAGCGGAACACCGTCCTCATCCTGGGCGTTGGGTTGCAGGAACTCGGCGGCGACGCGGTTGGCGATTTGCAGAATCTGCCTGGTGTTGCGGTAGTTGATCTTGAGAATGGTCGTGCGCCCAGAGGCCTGGATTCCCACGCTCTTGAAGCTGAAGCCACGCGCCTTGCTCTTGCCATAGATGTTCTGGGCGCTGTCGTACAGGATCAACAGGCTGTTGGTCTCGGGGTCCACCATCTGGGTGACGAGCTTGAGCCATTCAGGCTGAAAGTCGTGCCCCTCGTCGACCATCACGGCCTGGTATTGCCCGGACGGAATCTGTTGCCGATCCACGCCGCGAATCACAAACTCCACCATCTGATCAAACATGCCCGGGCCCTGAGCGGGTAGCGTCTGGCCATAGGCCACCAACTGCTGGCGGCACCACTTGTGGAAGTTGCGGGCATGCACCCGGTCGGCCAGGCCCTTGGCCGCAAACCAGGCATTGAGCTTCACGGCCAAGGGCTCGTTGTAGCAGAGCACGAGGATGGGCTTGGTCGAAGCGGTCTTGGCCAGGTGTTCCGCACGATAGCCAAGAATCATGGTCTTGCCTGAGCCGGCAACTCCGTGGATCACGCGATGCCCATCGCCCAGGCTGCGCGCGAGTTGCTCCTGCTGCAAGTCCATGACGCGCATGATGTCCGGCAGCTCGTCCGCGTCTTCCGGCAGAAGGCTGCCTTGCACCGGAACACGCACCTGCGGGAACATGATCCACCGCGTGCGCTCGAGCTGCGGCACCGACATGGCTTTGCCGAAAGCGTGGGGGAACATGTTCCACAGGCGCTGCTGAAAAGCCTCCGCATCAACGGATTCCAGCATCTCATCCTTGCAGATGACCAGATGCGCATCAATCGTCTGGTCCAGTGCAGATTCTTCAAACTGCTTGCGCGTGATGTTGGTGAACACCACGCCGCTGCCCCAGGGAAATGCCAGCTTTCCCTGATGAGGGCCTTCGCCGTGAATGAGTTGCTGATCCCGCTCCAGTGCATTGACCACTTGAATGGCGCAGTGTCGCGCCTGGGCTGCCGGATTGATGACGACTTTGGGTCTTCCATCCACGATGAGCGTCCAGGCCTGTTTGGTCGCCTCTTGAACCGTCTCGAGCCGCCAATCCTTGGTCTCAAGAATCAAAACGCCCCTGCGTGGATGAATGACGACAAAGTCAGGATGCGTCTGCTTGGGGCCGATGGGCACGTCATACCAAAGCATGTAATCGTCTTCGAGCTTTTGCTCCAAACGCTCGGCCAGCCGTCGCTCGCCAGGCGTCATGCGCCCAACGCACGCCCCCATCGCAGGAATCAGTACCGCCACTTTCTTCTCCTCCACAGAGCGGCTGAGGATACCGCACGCACTATCTCTTCAGGAATTCGATGACTGGCCAATCCCAAGCCATCGAAAATCCGGAATTGAATTCTGAACGGCTCTCTGTTGAATTTCCTCGACTCACGCGGAAACCAGCATGGAATTTGAAGGCGCTTCTGAAATGACCAAGCAGAGGAGGATTTGATTGTGAAAGTGCTTGGCTCGGACGTATGCCTGCCATCTACGCACTCGACGACTACCGCTTTGGGCAATGCCGTAAGACTGCTGGAGGTCGAAAGGTCCAGCCATTGCGGCAACCCCGCACTTTCGCCGCAACGGCGGCGCTGCTCCGTGCAGATGCCATAGGAGGCGACATCAGCGTTGCGGCCCGTCGCAGCGCCTTCGCGCTGGACGAACCGCCCTGGATCGCCTTGGCCCCGTTGTCTTGCCTATGCCAAGCAGTCGCAGTCGTTCAGGGAGCGCCGTATTCGCTCAGTTTCTTGCTGAACCTAAAGGTCCACAGTCGCTGCGTGCGATCGTTGACGTCATTGGTGGTAAAGCGCAGGCTCGCCGCGCCCTTGGCGCATTGGCCGTCGTTCACGATCTTGCCGTCGGCGTCCACCATGCATTTGGTGACGTTCGAGCCATCGATTTCCTTGCCGCTGGCGTCCAGCACGGCCAGCGAAACACCGAAGTCGGTGTCGTTGGTCAGCGCCAGCGTGTAGTCATCGACCAGCGCCAGGCCTTCGGCCTTCTCGGCCACCCAGCCGGTGGCGTTCAGGTTGAAGAGCCGGGTCTTCTTGAGCGTCACGACCTTGGAATAGTCCGAGCCATTGACCGGCTTGCCAGTCAGGCTGCTCTTTTCCAGGTCGGAGCCCAGCGCGGTGATGTCGGTGGCGTTGGCCGGAAACTCGATCAGAACCAGGTCGTTGAAGACTTTCTTGTCCTTGCCCGTGCCTTGCTCGATGGCGACGAACTTCCCCTTGCCCAGTGAGACCACATCACCCAGCTTGGCATTGCCGGTCTTGCCTTGGTTGTACCAGCGGCTGTCCACGGGCAAGGCAAACAGGCGGGTTTTCTCGGTGGTCGGGTCAAACTCCACCCAGCGCACAAAGCGAGCGTAGTCGCGCACGTTCTCCGATTTGCCAGTGGCGTCGGCAACGGCAGCGGTGGTGTAGTCGGCCTTGCCGTCGTCCAGGGGGCTTTGCAGGAAGCCGTGCAGCTTGCCGCTGGCCGCATCGATGCTCAGCCCCTCCATGCCACGGTTGGCGCGGCGCTTGGCGAGAATGGCCGGCAGATCGGCCGCGCCGGTGCCGGGCCCGTATTTCTTCTGGATGATGCCGGTCGCCGGGTCAATCTTCACGATGAAGGGTCCGTATTCGTCGGACACCCACAGCGCATTGCGTGCGGCATCCACCACCACGGATTCTGTGTCCAGGCCGAATTCGCTGTAGCCCTTGGCCTTGCCGGGATAGGTGAAGGAGTCATCCAGGACTTGCTCGCCCGTGTTGCCTGTGAGGCCCCGTGGCTGCACGCGGCCGTTGGCGTTCTGTGTGGCGCTGAATCTGAGCGGCAGGGTGGAGACGAGCCTGGCTCCGTCCTTTCCGAGGGCGATCACGCCGATGGACGGAGTGAAGTTGGGCGAAGGAAACACCGTGGAACTGGCAAAGCCCGCGGGATTGGAGCCGTCAGTGATCTCTGTGACCGGGCCGGTGGTCGCGTTCGGGCCGCGATCGGTGATGGCGTAGAACTCCAGCGTGCCGTCGGCACGCCTGCCCTTCAAGGCCAGGCCCGAACCGTAGGCTGGCAGAAAGCCCTTGGGAAAATCGGCCTTGGTGGCGGGGTGTTGGCCTTCGTAGGGGAAATAGAACCTGTCGTCGAACTGGACGTCCTGGCGCGTGACGGTGGCGCGGATGCTGCCGACGCCGGTGGTCTGCGTCACCGTCTCGGAGCCGGCGGCCTGGAGCGGGCGGGTGTCGGCGCAGGCGCTCAGCAAGGCAGCCGCGGCGGCGATCACTGCCATCAGGCAGGAAGAGGAAGTGGGGGGGCGCATGGCGAGTAGGTCTTGAGAAGAAGAGGCAAGCCTGATAGGTAGATCGGCAGATCGGCAGATCGGCAGGCCCTGCGTGGCAAGGGCCTGCCCAAGCTTGAAGGCTTCATTTCTGGAAAAGGCGCTGTGCCGCTCAGAACGAGTGGCTGATGCCCAGATCCACACCGGTCGAGCCGGCGTTGGCCACACCCGCAGGGCCGCCGATCAGGCCGACGCTGGCACCGTTCTTGTTGTTCACACGCGCCAGCCCTGCGTACAGAGAGGTGCGCTTGGAGAAGTCGTAGACATATCCGATCGAATACTTGTCGGCCTTGCCGCCGCTGCGCGTGAGGGCAGAGGCGTTGCCGCTGAACTTGGCGCTGGCGTACTTGACGCGCAAGCTGCCTGGCCCCATGGGGATGGTCGCGCCCAGGTAGAAGCCGTCCACCTTCCCGGAGGTTGCGCCGTTGACGGGCTCCCACTTCAGGCTGTTGTATCCGCCATTGAGCAGGAAACTGCCGAAGTTGTACGAGGCGCCCAGCACCAGGTCTTCCAGATCGCTGCTTGCAGCGATGGCGCTGGGCGAAGCCACGGCTGCGGTGCCGTCGATCCGGCCGTAGCCGATACCCACGTTCAGCGGGCCAGAGCGATAGCCCAGGTTGCCGCCTATGTACCTGCGGGCCTTGCTTGCGCCAGAGCCGGAGGCGTTCTCGTCGCCAAAGGAAACCGAGAACTGGCCATAGATACCGCCCAGGTCGCTCGGCAGGAAGTAGCCCACGGCGTTGCTGATGCGCGTGCGGTCGACCACGCCGCTTTGGCTGGCGGCGTTATAGGCAGTCTGGCGAATCGTCTGGAACAGATTGGCCTGCACACCGGTGGTGGTGTCGGGGCCCGCGAAAGCGGTGAAGATGTTGTAGCTGGGGGTGTAGTCGCGACCCAGCCGGATTTCACCCCAGGAATTGTTGCTCAGCCCGATCGTGGAGCGGCGCTCGAAGCCAAGGGAGCCGCTGCTGCCGCCAGAGCCGACATCGGGGTTGAGGCCGCCTTCAAGCCAGAGCTGAGCTCGGTTGCCGCCGCCGAGGTCCTCCGTGCCGCGCAAGCCAAGCAAGCTGGTCTTGCCTTGGCTGGAGTTCAGTGCATTGAGCCTGTTGCTGCCGGACTTGGCAATGGTGACACCGACGTCCACCACACCAAAAATGGTGACGGAAGATTGTGCCAAAGCCAAGCTGGAAGAAGATGCGAAGAATGTGCCCATCGCGAGTCCCAGAATGCGCGAGCACGTTTTTTGATTTTTCATTGGCGAGATACGAACTGAACTTATTAATGAGAATGACGGTAGCCTCCTGCCACCGCTACGGGAACTCTAGGCAACACATAAGTATTCTTCGTGACAGCTGTGCTGTGTAACATGAAAGTCACAGCAGCGGCGGTGCCTGCGGCACGTTTCCTGCAGGGAAGCCCTATCGCCGCCACCCTTCAGCCATGGCCCGCACGACGGGGCAGATCATTCATTGCCGATTTGTTTGATTCATATTCGAGAAATTGGCGGAAATATGCATCCTTTTGCCATTTTCTCAATAAGGTTCTCGACTTCCATATTTTCAATGGCACATTTCGAGCGTTCGTCGATCGATTCATCGGTCATTGGGGACCCAAATTCAGCCCATTGCACAGCCAGTTCAACCCCATAGTCCCTGGGAGGGCGAAGTCCCACAAGAATTGCCGCACCGAGGACTGCAGCCTCAACATCGGTCGCACCAGCAGTCACAGCTATGATCCCCAGCAGCATCGCCGTCCCCGCCAGCGGCGAGCTGCCCCCTCTCCTCCACCCAACGCCCCGCTCCACCCTCCCATGATCCAAGAGTCCGAAGAGATTGCCCTGCTTCGCGAGGAAAACGCCAGGCTGCGGGCGCAGCTGGCGATTGCCACGGCGGGCCATGCCAGCGCCGTACAGGGCGCGGGCGCCAGCGATCAGGACCCTTTCGATGCGCAGGTCGCGGACCAGAAGACGCTGTTCTCGGATTTCATCGAGCATCTGCCGATAGGCCTGTGCCTGGTGGGCAAGGGTGGCAAGGTGCTGATGTCCAACCCGGCCTACCGCCATTTCCTGCCAGACACCCCCATCCCTTCGCTGCTGTCGGCCGAGGAGGACCGGGGGCGCTGGCGCAGTTGGGACAAGGACGGCAAGCCCGTTCCCCGCGACCAGTTTGTGGCCGCCCGCGCGTTCCGCGGGGAGCTGGTGGTGCCGGGCGTTGACTGTGTCTATGACACGCCCCAGGGGCTCGAGGTATGGACGCGCGTTTTCGGGGTGCCGCTGCGCAATGCGGACAAGGAAGTCGTGGCCACGGCCATCGCCATTTTGGACATCGATGCGGAACGGCGGGCGCTGGACATGTTGCGCCAGAGCGAGGAGCGGCTGGATGCGCTGGTGCGCTCCTCCTCGGAGGTGCGCTACTCCATCAGTGCGGACTGGAGCGAGCTGCACCAGCTGGCAGGCGGCGGGTTCATCCCTGACACGCAGGCGTCCAACACGAACTGGCTGGAAGACTACATCCCCCCGGAGGACCGCGACCTGGTGCGCGCGGAGATCGCGCGGGCCATCCGCACGAAGACGGACTACGTGATCGAGCACCGGGTGAACCGCGTCGATGGCAGCGTGGGCTGGGCGTTCTCGCGCGCCGTGCCGCTGTTCGATGCCGCAGGCGCCATCACCGGCTGGCTGGGAGCGGCCTCCGACATCACCGAGCGCAAGCAGGCCCAGGCCGCGCTGGAGCGCTTGAATGCCACGCTGGAGGAACAGGTGGCAGAGCGCACGGCCGACCGCAACGCGCTGTGGCAGCTGTCATCCGACATCATGATGCGCTGCACGTTCGAGGGCATCATCACTGCGGTCAACCCGGCCTGGACCGAGGTATTGGGCTGGCGTGAAGACGAGCTGCTGGGCACCACGCTTTTTCATCTCATCCATCCGGAGGATCTGGCGCGCACCATCCAGGACACGCAGGAGCTGGCCACAGGCATGGCGCATGCCCGGTTCGACAACCGGTACCGCCATCGGGACGGGAGCTACCGCTGGATCTCCTGGTCCACCCGTTCGGCGGCAGGCCGCATCAATGCCGTGGGCCGCGACATCACCTCCGAAATGGCCAAGGCCGAAGCGCTGGCCAAGGTGCAGGAGCAACTGCGCCAGTCGCAGAAGATGGAGGCGGTGGGCCAGCTGACGGGCGGTCTTGCGCACGACTTCAACAACCTGCTGGCGGCCGTCATGGGCAATCTGGAGCTGCTGCAGCGGATGCTGGCGCGCGGCCAGGTGGACAACCTCACGCGCTTCATCCATGGAGCGCAGGGGGCGGTGCGGCGCGCCGCCACGCTCACGCAGCGGCTGCTTGCGTTCTCGCGCCGGCAGATCCTGGACTCCAAGCCCACAGATATGGCCGCGCTCCTGGCCGATTGGGAGGACCTGCTGCGCAGGACCGTGGGCGCCAGCGTGGATATCGACATCGTGCCGGCAGCCCATCTGTGGCATGCGCAAATCGATGGAACGCAGCTGGAGAACGCCATCCTGAACCTGTGCATCAACGCCCGCGATGCCATGCCCGAAGGCGGCCGGCTGACCATCAGGACAGCCAATATCGAGCTTGAAGAGGCGGCAGCCCGGGAGTGGGATCTTCCGCCGGGCGGCTATGTGTCGCTATGCGTCACCGATACGGGCACCGGCATGTCGGAGCAGACCATTGCACGCGCCTTCGAGCCGTTCTACACCACCAAGCCGGTGGGCCATGGAACAGGGTTGGGGCTGTCGATGATCTACGGCTTCGCGCGGCAATCGGGAGGAGCGGTCAGGATCTTCTCCCAGCCGGGCCAGGGCACCACCGTCTGCCTGTATCTGCCCCGGTGCGACGCCGCACCCGTTGCAGAACGCGCGGTCGATGCGGCACGGCAGGTGGTCGTTCCTGCCCAAAGGACCTTGCTGGTCGTGGATGACGAAGCCCCGATCCGCCATCTCATCGACGAGGCGCTTGTCGATCTGGGCTACACGGTGCTTGCCGTGGCCGATGCAGCCGCCGCACTGCAGGTACTGCGCGCCGGAACCCGGGTGGACATGCTGATCACGGACATGAGGCTTCGCGGCGGAATGAACGGCAAGCAGCTGGCCGACGAGGCACGCCTGGCCCGTTCCGACCTGCCGGTGCTCTTCATCACCGGGTTCACCGAGGCATCGCCCCTCAGCCAGGAAAACCTGCACCCCGGGACGCAGCTTCTGACCAAGCCGTTCACATTGGAGGCGCTGGCGCTCAAGGTGGCGGAGATTCTGGGCAGTACAGACGCTGTGCCATTGGACTGAGTCGTGTGGCTGGGGCCGTGGTGACCGGCAGATTCCGGGCGCCTGTCTCGCAGTTCAAACCCCGTCACATCGCATCTCCCTCGGCCCGCGTAGTGGCAATGTGGGCAGACTCGATCGGCGACGACGCAGGGGTACTGCCAAAGCGGCAAGAGCACTCAGATGTACGGCCCCAGAAACTTACGGATTCATCAAGCCTGCGAACCAGCAAAAGCCTTGCTCATCTTGAATCCGAATGCTTGTGTTTAGACCGCTGATCGTCAATTCACGCAAATTCCTAGGAAGTATCTTATTTTTCAGAAAAAATAGAAAACGACAGCAGTCTCCACTTGATCTGAAAATTCGAAAGAACTTAGACTGATAGCGTCACTCACTGCCATGTGGCAGCAAAGGCCTATTAACATTTCAGCACAGAGGGAACTATGCCAAGTAAAATTCTGATCGGATCTATACTTTTTCTCGCATCAATCTCTGCAATGGCTCAAGATTTTCTGATAGGGAATGAGGAAATTGAAAAGAACGGCATGCCAATGGTCGCCAGAAGTATTTCCGGCAGCATGGCTGGAATGAGTGGTACCGTGACCATCAATCTAGTCAAGCTATCAAATGGATCATATCTCTACGAAACCACCAATCAAAATGATGAAGCGATTGAATTCAACAAGAGGCTGTGCGAGATATACGGAGACAAGCATCCAGAATCTCCCGGGAAAATGGTAATTGGTAGCGATGAAAGGAATATACCTCTTCACTGTGAACCAGCGTCCCCTCAAAAGGGAATGTCATTCAAACAACAATCTGACTACTATTACATGCCTGGTGGCCAATGAAACTACAGACCTGTTCTATCTCTAAGCTATGACCCTTACCCGCGTGCTGGCTCATACACAAGAGTATCTGCAAGTGCAGGCGTTGACTTTTCTGTACCAAAAGGCGGCGATCTTTCACTTGCCGTTGGAGTTCGAGGGATTCCAAATTGCTATAACAATGGTTTCACCATGGCTGGTAGCATTCCAGTCGCAAATCTGCAAGTTGCAGTTCTATGCTACATGTACCCACATTTGGCCGGCACAGGGGGAAAGGCCGTTTCTGCTCGAGCAGTTTCGGAAAGCAAATACTCGGCCAGTGAGAATGGGATAATGGAAATCTATTGAAGCAATAGTAAACCAGGTTTATGACCCCAGTAAGCCATGGTGCCTTCTTCAGCCTAAAACAGAAGAAAGTACCATGACAACCCGTCTTGGATGATGGTGCCCGCACAACGCCGCACATCCGCGCATAATTTCAGCCAGCATTCGTCCATCAACGGCCTTGGTCAATTACTTCACAGGCCGTTGATATGAAAAAAGCTCTGACAAGATCCAGCTTTTTGCGCAGTTTGTTGGCTGACGCAGTCTTGCTGACCACCGCATGCGGGGACGCAAAAAACGCAACCGCTTGCGAAAACCATGACCTTAATCTGGTTCGAAAGAATGTACTGAAAAAACTGAAAGAGAAATTTCCTCAGTACGTATTCGATATCACCAAGGTGACGTTTTCTCCGGGAGAAAAAGTGCCTTTTTGGCACGTGGAGGCCATCACCCAATCGAATGGTAAGGAGCTGGTGGTTTTCGCCATGCACTACTGCGAAGGGTCTGTAGAGGTGACAGCTCTCAACCCCTACCACCCTTGACGGCGGTGGAGGCCATCGCCCTCACCCTCTCAATGAAAGCCTGCAGCACCGCCGCAGGCTGGTCCGCCCGCCAGGCCATGACAGCGGGCGTCATGGCCTGCTGCGGACCGCGCAGCGGCACGAACACCACGCCGTTCATGCCCACGCGCTGCATGCAGCTGGGCACCAGGGCCACGCCCTGCTCTGCCGAGACCAGGGCCATGACGGTGAGCCACTGGCGCGCGGCGTGGCGTGTGTGGGGGTGGATGCCGGCCTGCTGCAGGCAGGCGATGACGTTGTCGTAGTTGGCCGGGGCCACTTCGCGGGCGAACATGACGAAAGTGTCGCGGGCCAGTTCGCGCAGGTCGATGGCAGGCTGCCGGGCCAGCGCATGCGTGGCGGGCAGGCAGCAGACAAAGGGTTCCTCGCCAATCGACAGGGTCTGCAGGCCGTCTGGCGGGGTGCCTATGTTGAGAAAGCCGCAGTCGATCTGGCCGCTGGCAATGGCCTGCAGTTGCTCGCGCGTGGACATTTCGTGCAGGCAGACTTCGACCAGGGGGCGCTCTGCGCGGAAGGCGCGGCAGAAGTCGGGCACCTGGCGGTAGACCATGGAGCCGGTGATGCCCACGTCCAGCCGGCCCTGCATGCCTTCGGCCACGCCACGCACCACGTCGGCCGCGTGCTGCAGCTGGGCGAGCACCTTGCGTGCCTCGACCAGAAAGGCCTCGCCCGCAGGGGTGAGGCGCACGTTCTTGGCGTCGCGGTCCATGAGGCTGGCGCCCAGGTCCTGCTCCAGGGTCTTGAGCGCCATGCTCAGCGGCGGCTGGGTGATGCACAGGCGCTGGGCCGCGCGGCCGAAGTGGCGTTCCTCGGCCAGGGCGACGAAATAGCGCAGCAGGTGGGTCTTCATGAGAGGCGGCGGATGGGGAGCAAGCGAGATGGCATCTTGCACCATGGCTACCTCTGAAATACAGATTGATAAATCATGGGACTTCAGATGGTTCGCAGCCACAAAACCCGCGCACCTCAACTTTGAGACACCGAGGAAAGGCCGCCCCGCACCGAGGGTGTCGTCCCCCTCCGCGCAGCGAGAAGGGGGAAGGCGCGAAGCGACTCAGGGGGTCAATACGATTTAGGCAAGCCCAATACCTTTTCGGCGATGAAGCACATGATGAGCTGCGGGCTGACGGGCGCCAGGCGGGGAATCCAGGATTCGCGCATGTAGCGCTCCACGTGGTATTCCTTGGCGTAGCCCATGCCGCCGTGCGTGAAGATGGCGGTTTCGCAGGCCTTGGCGCAGGCTTCGGCTGCCAGGTACTTGGCGGCGTTGGCCTCGGCGCCGCAGGGCAGGCCCCTGTCGTAGAGGAAGGCGGCCTTTTGCACCATGAGGTGGGCCGCCTCAAGCCCCATCCAGGCCTGGGCCAGCGGGTGCTGTATGCCCTGGTTCTGGCCGATGGGGCGGTCGAAGACCACGCGCTCCTTGGCGTACTGGGTGGCGCGCGCCAGGGCGGCGCGGCCCAGGCCCACGGCCTCGGCGGCGATGAGGATGCGCTCGGGGTTGAGGCCGTGCAGGATGTACGAGAAGCCCTTGCCCTCTTCGCCGATGCGGTCCTCGGCGGGGATGCGCAGGCCGTCGATGAACAGCTGGTTGGTGTCCACGCATTTGCGGCCCAGCTTGTCGATCTCGCGCACCTCGATGCGTTCGCGGTCCAGGTCGGTGTAGAACAGGCTCAGGCCTTCCGTGCCCTTGCACTCTTCCACGGGCTTGGTGCGCACCAGCAGCAGGATCTTGTTGGCGACCTGGGCGGTGGAGATGAAGACCTTCTGGCCATGGACCACGTAGACGTCGCCATCCCGCACGGCGCGTGTCTGCAGCTTGAGGGTGTTGAGGCCGGCATTGGGCTCGGTGACGCCGAAGCAGGCCTTGTCCGTGCCCGCGATCAGCGGGGGCAGCCAGCGGCGCTTTTGCTCGCCCGTGCCGAAGACGACGACGGGGTGCAGGCCGAAGATGTTCATGTGCACGGCCGAGGCGCCCGACAGGCCTGCGCCCGTGGCCGAGATGGTGTGCATCATCAGCGCCGCCTCGCTGATGCCCAGGCCCGCGCCGCCAAACTCTTCGGGCATGGCAATGCCCAGCCAGCCCGCGTCGGCCAGGGCCTTGTGGAAGTCGTGCGGGAAGCCGCCTTCATGGTCCTTGCGCAGCCAGTAGTCGGCGTCAAAGGGGGCGCAGGCGCGTTCGACGGCGTCGCGTATCTGTTCCTGTTCTTCGTTCCACAGAAAGTCCATGGTGTGTGCTCCGTTGCTTGTTGCTGTTCGCTTGTTGTGTCTGTGGGGTGACGGCGCTCAGGCTGCCGGCCGGCGCACGCGCTCGGGGTTCTCGCCGTAGGGCGGGCTGTAGAAGACCAGCAGGCGCACGGGCTCGGCGCTGGTCACGCGGAAGATGTGCATGCAGTCCTCGGGGAAGAAGCAGGTGTCGCCGGGCTGCATGGCAAAGCGTTCCTTGCCGTCCGGGGTGTCGATTTCCACCTCGGCCGTGCCGGCCAGCAGGTAGCAGGCCTGCTCCATGCCGGGGTGGGCATGGGGCAGCGCGCCGCCGCCCTGCTCCAGCGTGCCCAGCACCAGCTCCATGTGGCGCGCGCCCACGTTGGCGGCGCTGACCAGGCGCCGGTTGACGGTGCCGTGGTGGTTGGCGGGGCTGTAGCCGGGCACGTCTTGTTCACGGATCAGGTAGCGGGGCATGGGCGGTTTCCTTCTGTTTGTGCTTGTGCTTGCGCTTGTGTTTGTGGTGGGGCGTCTTGCAGCGCGGCAGCCTGGCTGCAGGCGCGGCTGGCCTGCAGGGCGGCCAGTTCGGCCTCGGTCAGGCCCGCGTCGCGCAGCACCTGCAGGGTGTGTTCGCCCAGGCGTGGCGCGGGGGCGGCGCGTTCTGCGGGCGGCGTGGCGCTCCAGCGCGTGGGGCTGGCCGTGGTGCGCAGCCGGCCTTCGCTGGGGTGGTCTATCTCGTGCACGAAGCCGGTGGCCTGGTGCTGGGGGTCGGCGATCAGGTCCTCGGGCGAGGCCATGGGCATGTTGGGCACATCGGCCGCGTCCAGCAGCGTGCGCCATTCGGCGGTGGTGCGCCCTGCCATCAGCCGCGAGACTTCGGCATAGACGGCATCGATGTGCAGCGCGCGCTGGCTGTGGGTGGCGAAGATGGGCTCGGCCATGCGCTCGGGCTGGCCTATGGCGTTGAAGAAGCTGTGCCAGTGCTTGTCGTTGTAGATGAGAACGCACAGGTGGCCGTCGCTGGTGCGATAGGGCCTGCGGTGGGCCGTGAGCAGGCGCGCATAGCCGGGGCCGCCCAGCTGTGGCTCGAACGACAGGCCCGCCATGTGGTCGCCCAGGATGAACTGGGTCATGGCCTCGAACATGGGCACGACCACGGCCTGGCCCTTGCCGGTTTTCTCGCGCGCATAGAGGGCGGCCGTGACGGCGTAGACCGCGTGCAGGCCGGTGACGCGGTCGCCCAGGGTCATGGGGGCATAGGCCGGCTCGCCACCGCCGTATTGCTGCGCCAGCCAGGGCACGCCGGTGGCGCCCTGGATGAGGTCGTCATAGGCGGGACGGGCCGCGTAGGGGCCGCGCTGGTCGAAACCGCAGCAGCTCACGTGGATGATGCGCGGGTTGCGCGCTGCCACGTCCTCGTAGGCCAGGCCCAGGCGCGCCATGGCCTGGGGCCGCACGTTGCTGACCAGCACGTCGCAGCCTTCGGCCAGGCGCAGCAGGGCCTCGCGCGCGGCGCCCTGCTTGAGGTCCAGCACCACGGAGCGCTTGCCCTGGTTGGCCTGCAGGAAGATGTGGCCCATGGCGGGGTTGCGCATGGGGCCGACGTGGCGCATGTTGTCGCCCTCGGGCGATTCGACCTTGATCACCTCGGCCCCCAGGCCCGCAAGGATCTGGGTGGCAAAGGGGCCCATGACCACCGAGGTCATGTCCAGCACCTTCACCCCGGCAAGAGGGCCCTGCTGCCCCTGCTGCGCTTCTTGCATGCCGGTCTCCCTCACTGCGCCTCGATGCCGGCCTGCTTGACCAGTTGTCCCCAGCGGGCCATCTGGTCCTTCACATAGGTGGCGAACTCGGCAGGCGTGGCCGTGGGCCAGACCTCGAAGCCGACCTGGGCCAACTGCTCCTGCACGGCCTTGTCCTTGAGGATGGCCTGCAGCTCGGTGTTCAGCCGCTCGGTGATCTCGGCGGGCATCCCGGCCGGGCCGAAGATGCCGTTCCAGGAGGTGATGTCGAAGCCCGGCAGCGTCTTGCCGATGGCCGGCACATTGGGCAGGAGGGTGGAGCCCTTGGCCGCCGTCACGGCCAGGGTTCGCACGCGGTCGGTCTTGATCGTGCCCCAGGCCGAGCCCAGGTCGGCCACGTAGACCTGGATCTGGTTGCCCATGAGGTCGGTCAGCGCCTGCGGGCTGGACTTGTAGGGCACCGAGGTGATCTGGGCGTGCGTGACGTACTTGAAGGTTTCCGAGGCCACCAGCGAGGTGCTGTTGGGCGTGCCGTAGGACAGGCGGTCGGGATTGGCCTTGGCGTAGTCGATGAGTTCCTGCACGGTCTTGGCCGGAACGGAGGGGTGGACCAGCAGCGCAAACGGCAGCTCGCCCACGCGCGCCACGGGCGTGAAATCCTTGACGGGGTCGTACTTCAGGCCCTTGACCAGCCAGGGGTTGGCCGAGTGCGAGGTGTTGGTGGTCATGAACAGCGTGTAGCCGTCCGGCTTGGCCTTGGCCACATGGTTGGCGGCAATCTGGGCATTGGCGCCGGCCTTGTTGTCCACGATCACGGGCTGCCTGAGCCGCTCGCCCAGCCGGGTGGCCACCAGGCGCGCCACGGCGTCCGTGCCGCTGCCGGCCGCGAACGGCACGACCAGGGTGATGGGATTGGAGGGGTAACCACCCTGCGCCGACACGGGCGCGGCCACGGCCGCAATGGTGCTGATAGCGCCAAGGGCCAGGGCCCTGCGCAACGGGGAATGCTTCATTTGCTTGTCTCCTGTTTTCTATCCTGTTTCCTATGGAAAGCGGCGCTGTGTATCCAGCGCTCGCCGCCATGGTGCGGGCGTCAATGATTCAAGTCCAATTCTTTAAAACCAAGCAAGGATTCGATTTATGAATCATTGAAACCTGCGTCAGGCTCCATGTCCCGCCTCTTGCGCAAGGACTGCATCGGTGCGAGGCTGGCAGCCCTGCACGACACCATGCCAAGGAGTTCCGCATGTCACACACCGTCCACACCATCCGGCTTCATCGCGTCCTCAAGGCGCCGCCGCAGCGCGTGTACCAGGCCTTCACCACGGCCGCTGCCCTGGCCAAATGGCTGCCGCCCCACGGCTACATCTGCGAGGTGCCCGAGTTCGACGCCCGGGTCGGCGGACGCTACCGCATGGCCTTCGTCAATCTGTCCACGGGCGGGCGCAGCGGCTTCGGCGGGGAGTTCCTGGACCTGGAGCCTGGCCGGTTGGTGCGCCATACCGACCGCTTCGACGACCCGCAACTGCCCGGCGAGATGATCACCACCATCACGCTGCGCGAGGTGTTCTGCGGCACTGAAATGGATGTGACCCAGGAAGGCGTGCCCGCCGTCATTCCCGCCGAGGCCTGTCACCTGGGCTGGCAGGAATCGCTGCAGTTGCTGACTCTGCTGGTGGAGGCCAGCGTGCCGGGCTGAGACCCTGCACAAGCCCCTGCTGTCACACAGCTGCGGTTGATGGATTGCCGTGCTTCGGAGGACAATGGCAGTATTGCCCGCCAACGCCCGGAGGTCCGCCATGGCCACCCCCTTTGCACTGACCGCTCAAGCCATCGATGTCCTGCCGTTTGGTGCGCGGCTGGCGGGCGCCCGGACCTGCGCCCTGTTCAAGTCCCAGGACATGGAAGTCATCCGCGTGGTGCTGCGCGCCAGCCAGTCGCTGCCGCCGCACAAGGTGCCTGGCAGCGTCAGCCTGCACTGCCTGGAAGGCGAGCTGGAGGTGATGCTCGGCGAAAGCCGCCAGTCCCTGCAGGCCGGCCAGCTGATGCACCTGCCGGCCAACATGGCGCATGCGGTACGCGCCATCGAAGACACCTCTGCTCTGGTCACCATCGTTCTGTGTGACGCGTCCTGACGCTCGCCACTTCAGCGCATTCAGCCCACCCAGCACCTCAGCGCACCGGCAGGAACTGCATGAACGGCCCCGCCACCAGTCCCTGCCCGTAGCCGATGAGGGAGCGCCTGTAGCGCTCGGTGGTGTAGTTGGCGATCAGGTCCAGCCGGCCGATGATCTTGCCCATCTCGCGCTCGAAGCTCAGGTTGCGCGCGTCGTCGCCCAGGTGGTTGGACAGCAGCAGCGGCCCGCCCGCTGCGTTGCGCCGTGAGTTGAGAATCCAGTTGGCCACTTCCACGTTGCGTGCGGCGTTGTAGATCAGCTGCGGGTCCAGCCCATGGACCAGGGTGAAGCTGGTGCGCCCGCCGTGGGCGGTGATGATGGTGTCGGCCAGCGCATGGACGAAGGCGGCCACGCGGTCGCCCTTGAAGTCGGGCTGTAGCGCCAGCGAGAGCGCGGCCACGTCCTGGGCACCGTGCAGGTCGGCCCAGGGCTGGCGCTCGGTGATGGCGATGCGCACGTAGGCGGATGCGGCCTCGCGGCTTTCGGCGGTTTTCTTCCACTCGGCCGGGTTGCGCAGGTAGAGCTTGTCCATGATGCGCATCAGGCTGTCCAGGTTCTCCTTCATGGCCAGGGTGGCCATGCGGTTGCTGTCGGACTGCACGATTTCGCTGGGCTCGAACGAGGCGCCCTCCACCTTGCCGCGCGGCGCGGGCGTGTCGGCACAGCCCGCTGTCAGCAGCAGCGCCAGCACCGGCGCCAGGCGGCGCGCCGCGCCGCCTCCCGGTCGGGGCCGGCTGTCGTTCACCCCGGCTCTGCGGCCGGCCTCCCGTGGCAAGACAAGCTCAATAGTCATCCCGGAACGATAGCAGCGCACTACCGGGGCGCCGAGGCCCGATGCCCTGTCTTACATGCCCTGGCGCCGGCAGCGTCAACCTCCCGTCAGGCAGTGCTGCTGCACCATCCGGTCATCCACCACCGCCCCGGTGCTGCGCCAGCAGGTGGCCAAGAATCTTCCAGGTCTGGGGCTGTTCCACCATGGGCACGGGAATGCGCAGCATGCTGCCCGCGGCCTGCCTGGGCGAAAACAGCAGGCCCGGTGCCAGCAGCAGGCCCTGCGGCGCGGCATGGCGGGCCAGCACCTCCGAGTCCACGCCGCAATCCACCCAGGCGAACATGCCGGCCTGCGGCTCGTGCGGCGCGCGGCAGTCCAGGGCTTCGAGCATGCGCAGGCAGCGGTTGCGCGCGCGGTCCACGCGCTCGCGCAGGCGGTCCACATGCTTGCGGTACTGGCCATCGGCCAGCACGCGGTGCACCACCTGCTCGCCCGGAAGCGCCGTGGTCAGCCCGCCCAGCAGCTTGAGGTCGGTCAGCCGCCGTATCAGGTCGGTGTGCGCCGCGACATAGCCCACGCGCAGGCTGCCGGCCAGGGTCTTGGAGTAGCCGCCCACCAGCAGCACGCGCTGCAGCCGGTCCATGGCGGCCAGGCGCACGGGCACGCCGGGCAGGAAGTCGGAGTAGGTGTCGTCCTCGGCCAGGTAGAAGTCGTGGCGCTCGGCAATGCGCAGCACCTCGTGGGCCACGCCGGCCGACAGGGTCTGGCCCGTGGGGTTGTGCACGGCCGTGTTCAGGATGAAAAGCCGGGGCTGGTGCTGGCGGGCCAGCCGCTCCAGCGCCTCCACGTCGGGGCCGCCGGGCAGGCGGGGCACGCCGACCACGTTCACGCCCAGGGCGTTGAGCCGGCCGAAGATGAGGAACCAGCCCGGGTCTTCCACCAGCACCGTATCGCCGGGCCGCACCAGGCTGCGCACGATCAGGTCCAGGCCCTGGGTGACGCCGGCCACGGTCATCAGGTGGGCCTCGGGGTGGGCGGGCACGTCCTGGGCCTGCAGCACCGAGGCGATCTGCTGGCGCAGCGGCAGATAGCCCTGGGGCACGCCATAGGTCAGCAGGCTAGTGCCCGTGCTGCGGCCGACGGCGCGCAGGGCCGAGGCCAGCATCTCCTGGTCCAGCCATTCCGGCGGCAGCATGCCGGCGTCGCCCGAATGCTCCGTGCCTTCGCGGAACATGCTGCGCAACAGAAAGGCGGTATCGAAGGCTGCGCCCTGCTCCAGCGTGGGCAGGCCCTGGCTGGCGCGCGGCACGGCCTGGGCCGCGCGCCGGGCGCTGACGAAGACGCCCGAGCCGCGCCGCGAATGCACCAGGCCCTGGGCGGCCAGCCGGTCGTAGGCCTGGACCACGGTATCGCGGCTGACGCCGGCCTGCTGCGCCAGCGCGCGCACCGAGGGCAGCCGCGAGCCCGCGCGCAGGCCATGGTGGCGGATGAGGCTGCCGTAGTGGTCCACGAGCTGCTCGACCAGCGAGAGATCGGAGGAGCGCAGCGGACGCCAGGGCGCAGCGGCCTGGAAAGCCGTAGCGGAGGATGCACTCGATGTCTGCGGTGTCTGCTGTGCCTGCGCTTGCTTCGGCGTGGCTGCGGGATCAAGTGTCAGGGTCATGTGGGCAGGCCAGTTGGCAAATTGTTCTGGCAAAGTGTACTGCTACTGTACCGAACACTGCCATTAGCATGGCCTGACGGCGCCGCGGCCTGCGGCATGCGCAGACAGGGCGCCGGATGCCCTGTCATGCCTGTTGCCACCATGCCCTTCGATACCGCCCACACCTCGTTCCTGCTGCCACTGGCCATGTTCTCCTTCGTCAGCTCCGTCACGCCCGGCCCCAACAATGTGATGTTGACGGCCTCGGGCGCCACCTTCGGCTATCGCCGCACGGTGCCCCACATGCTGGGCATCACCGTGGGCGTGGTGGTCATGGTGCTGCTGGTGGGCGCGGGCCTGGGCGCGGTTTTCGAGCGCCTGCCGGTGATCTACACCGCGCTCAAGTACCTGGGCGCGGCCTATCTGGTCTGGCTGGCCTGGAAGATCGCGGGCAGCGGCGGCATCGACGGCGGCAACGCGGGTGCCCGGCCCTTCGGGTTCTGGCAGGCGGCGGCCTTCCAGTGGGTCAACCCCAAGGCCTGGATCATGGCCATCGGCGTGATTGCCACCTACACGCCGCGCGAGGATTTCTTCATCAACCTGGTGCTGGCCGCCCTGGTGCTGGGCATCGTGAACTATCCCAGCGTCAGCGTCTGGACGCTGTTCGGCAGCGCCGTGGGGCGCGCGCTGCGCTCGCCGCAGGCACTGCGCCGCTTCAACTGGTGCATGGCGGCCCTGCTGCTGCTGTCGCTGTATCCGGTGCTGGCCGACTCACACGGCTGATTCAAACGCCTGATTCACGCGGCTGCTTCATGCGGCCGATGCCCCATCCAGCGCCAGTATCTGGCGCGCCAGCGCGGTGATGCCGGCCTCGCTGAGGTCGTCGGCCTGCACCCTGCGGCGCGTGCGCCACTGCGTGAAATGCCGCTCCTGCGAGCGCTCGTAGTGCGGGTCGTAGTGCTGGGCCATGAGCTCGGAGAAAAGCGGCGAGAGGCTGCGCTCATGCGCCCAGGCCTGCCAGCGCGAGATGGTCTCCTTGCCCTGCAGCTCCTTGAGCCAGCCCAGCTTGTCGGCCAGCATCTGCGGATCGTCGCCCAGGTAGGCGTAGTCGCGCAGCAGGTAGGCCAGGCGCGCCTCGGGCGTGGCATCGAGCGCAATCACGGGCGACTGGCGCATGTGCTCGACCAGCACCAGCGGCAGGGACACGCGCCCGATCTTGGCGCTCTCGCCTTCCACGTACACGGTGCGTGCGGTGTCGAAACTCTCCAGTTGCTGGGCCAGCAGCGTCTCGAAGTATTTCTGGCTGGGCTGCTCCACGCCGGGCAGGTTGCCCAGCAAGGAGCCCTTGTGGCTGGCATAGCCCTCCAGGTCCAGCACCTGCTCGCCGGCCTCGGCCAGGGCATGCAGCACGCGGGTCTTGGCGCTGCCGGTGGCGCCGCACAGCACCTGCAGGCGCAGCTGGGGCACCAGGCGGTCGATCAGCTCGATCACATGGCCGCGATAGGACTTGTAGCCGTTGGCCAGTTGCTGGGCATCCCAGCCGACCAGGCGCAGCCAGGTGACCATGGAACCACTGCGCAGGCCACCGCGCCAGCAGTAGACCAGCGGCTTCCAGTTGGCCGGTTTGTCGGCGAAGGTTTCCTGCAGATGGCGCGCCAGGTTGGCCGAGACCATGGCCGCGCCCAGGCGTTTGGCCTCGAAGGGGCTGACCTGCTTGTAGATGGTGCCGATCCGGGCGCGCTCCTCGTTGTCGAGCACGGGGCAGTTGATGGCACCGGGAATGTGGTCCTGCGCGAATTCGGCAGGCGAACGGGCGTCGATCAGGGTGTCGAAGTGGTGACGGTCGGCGATGCGGATGGGCTGGCGGTGGGACACGGGCAAACGGTGATCTGGCGATCATGCGGGAGGCAGAAACAACCGGCGCCATGGCCTCTGGGGCTCATGGGCCGGCACCGGAACCAGGAAAGTGGATCGAGCCTCGACACGCACCGGCCCGCCCCGCTTCGCGCCCTGCTTGCGCGAGCCGGGCATGCGGCCGACCTTGGAAGCGGGGATTCTCGCACGCCCGCCGTGCCCGCGCACGGCTGTCAGGGCAAGGCTGTCAACGCAAGGCAGCGGCGACCAGGCCCTGCACGGCCGCCACGCGCTGCACCTGCTGGGGGCTGTCGTAGTTGCCCATGAAGACGGCATACACCAGCGAATGCTGGGGCACGATCACCAGCCGCTGGCCTCCCAGGCCGATGGCCATGTAGTACGCCAGGCCGGCGCGGGTCTGCCCCACGTACCAGTGGTGGCCGTAGCGCAGGCCGGGCCAGGCGTCCACGCGCGGCTGCATGGATTGCACAATCCAATGCCGGGCCACCAGCGCCCGGCCTTGCCATTCGCCCTGCTGCAGCACCAGCTGGCCGATGCGGGCCAGGTCCCGCGCCCGCAGGCGCAGGCCGGAGGCGGCGGCCGCCTCGCCGTTGGTGCCAGGCGTCCACTCGGCCTTGTCGATGCCCAGCGGAGCAAACAGCTTGTGCCGCGCATAGTCCAGCAGCGGCATGCCGCTGCCCTGCGCGATCAGATGGCCCAGCAGTGCCGTCGCCCCGCCGCTGTAGCACCAGCGTTCGCCGGGCGGGGCGACGACGGGCTGCTCCAGCACGTAGCGGTAGCGGTCGCTGCTGCGCTCCATGGCGATTTCGCTGTTGCGCGGGTCGGAATACGGAAGGTCCTCGTCCCATTGCAGGCCCATGGTCATGCCCAGGGCATGGGAGATGAGGATGGCGCGCCGGCGCCCATCAGCCGCCAGATCGCCGTAGGCGGGAAAAGCCTGGACAAGGGGCGTGTCCAGCGCGGGCACCTTGCCCTCGGCCAAGGCCATGCCGTACAGCAGGCCGACGATGCTCTTGCTGACCGAGCGCACATCGTGCAGGGAGTCGGCGTTGAAGGCCACCTTGCCCAGCGGCTCCCCCCAGCGTTCGTCCTCGCCCTCGAAATAGCGCTCCAGCGCCAGCCGGCCGTGGCGCATCACGACGACAGCGTGCAGGTTCGCCAGTTCTCCGCTCTGCACGCCCTGGTCCAGGCGTTCGCCCAGGTCCTCGGCCAGGCCGGTGCCGGTGCCGGTGCCGGTGGAAAATGCACCGCCCTGCCCCACGCTGGCACAGGCCGTGCAGCCCAGCGTCGCCAGGGCTGCGCCCGTCTGCAGCCACCTGCGCCTGTCGGTGCGAAAGCCGTTGTTTGTCATGTCCCTCTCCCTTGCTTAGCTAGTTAGCTACTTAGTTGCTTACGTACTTACTGCCTGGGCGAAGACCCGCTGCCGCGCGGATGGATCAGCATGCGGTCGCCGCGTATTTCCACATCGAACTGGCGCAGGAAGTTCTGGCCCAGCAGCGCATCCCTGTCCGTGCTGCCCGTATAGCCCGTACCCACGCGCAGGCCGCTGACCACCAGGGAGGCCACGCGCACCTGATCGGCCACCACCATGCGGCCGTCGCGCTCGCCATTGGCGGTGCGAAAGCGAACCGGCTCGCCGCCGTCCAGGCCTGCGCGCTCGGCCAGCGGCTCGGTCACGCCGACCATGCTGGCGCCCGTGTCCACCAGGAACATGACGGGCTGCCCGTTGACGGCCCCTTCCACGCGGAAATGCCCGTCACGGTCACGCGCAATGGCCACCGTGCCATCAGCCTGGACCTTGACGCCGGCCGGCTTCAGGTACATCTGCATGGCCCAGTACAGCACTCCCATGACCAGCAGCCAGAACAGCAGAAAACCCAGCATGCCGCGCCGGGCGACGGACTGGACGCTGGGCTCGGCGGCCGGTGCAGAGGAAGCGGACGGGTCGGACGGATCGGACGGAGGCGGCGTGGACTTGAGGCGCATGGCAATGCAGACGGGATCGGCGATGGCAGCACGGTGGCTGCACGGCGGCAGTCGCCCATTCTGCCTGCGGCCCTGCCCAGTCACGGGCAAGCCAATAGCCGCTACAGTGGGCGCCTTCATCACAGCCCGCTCCTGCCATGACCACGACCGCGCAGCCGCCCTTTGTCCTTCACTACATCTTCGACCCGCTGTGCGGCTGGTGCTATGCCGCCGCGCCCCTGGTCAAGGCCGCGCGCAGCGTGCCCGGCGTCACGCTGCAATGGCATGGCGGCGGCATGCTCACGGGCGCCCACACCCGCACCATCACGGCCGACTGGCGCGGCCATGTGATGCCGCACGACCAGCGCATTGCCGAGATGACGGGCCAGCCGTTCGGCCCTGCCTACTTCGATGGCCTGCTCAACGACCTGGGCGCCGTGCTGGACTCCGAGCCGCCCACCACGGCCCTGCTGGCCGCCGAGGAACTGGCGGGCCGGGGCCTGGACATGCTGGCGCGCCAGCAGCAGGCCCACTACGTGGAAGGCCGCCGCATCAGCGACCCCGCCGTGCTGCAGGAACTGGCCCGTGACCTGGAACTGGACGGCGAGGCCTTTGCCCAGGCCTTCCAGCGCTTGTCCGGCGCTGCCACCCAGGCGCATATCACCCAGGCGCGCGAATGGCTGAACCTGGCACAGGGCCAGGGTTTCCCGACCTTCGCGCTGGAGTTCGACCACCCCGAGGCCGAGCAGCCGGGCCAGCGCGCCATCCAGCGCATCGACATCGGTCCCTGGCTGGGAGATGCACAGGGCTGGGCAACGCAGCTGGGCGAGTGGGTGCAGCAGGTGGCGGCCATCACCGCCGGCGAGCAGACCGCGCCCCAAGGCGAGGACTGCGGGCCCGATGGCTGTGCGCTGCCCAAGAGCTGACCCGTCAACGCCCGTCAAAGAAAAACCGCGCCCTGGCGCGGTTTTTTCATGGAGCGCGGGCGCCCGTCAATCCATCTTGGAGATCATCACCTCGCCAAAGCCGGAGCACGACACCTGGGTGGCGCCGTCCATCAGGCGGGCGAAGTCGTAGGTCACCTGCTTGCTCTGGATGGCCTTTTCCAGCGCGCTGATGACCAGATCGGCCGCCTCGCGCCAGCCCATGTGGCGCAGCATCATCTCGGCCGAGAGGATTTCGGAGCCCGGGTTCACATAGTCCTTGCCCGCGTACTTGGGGGCCGTGCCGTGCGTGGCCTCGAAGCAGGCCACGGAGTCGGACATGTTGGCGCCGGGCGCAATGCCGATGCCGCCGACCTGGGCCGCCAGCGCGTCCGAGATGTAGTCGCCGTTGAGGTTGAGCGTGGCCACCACCGAGTACTCGGCCGGGCGCAGCAGGATCTGCTGCAGGAAGGCGTCGGCAATCGAGTCCTTGATGACGATGTCGCGGCCCGTGCGCGGGTTCTTGAACTTGAGCCAGGGTCCGCCGTCGATGGGCTGGGCGCCGAACTCGCGCGCGGCCAGCGCGTAGCCCCAGTCGCGGAAGCCCCCTTCGGTGAACTTCATGATGTTGCCCTTGTGGACCAGGGTCACGCTGGGCTTGTCATTGTCGATGGCGTACTGGATGGCCTTGCGCACCAGGCGCTCCGTGCCCTCGATGGACACGGGCTTGACGCCGATGCCCGAGGTCTCGGGGAAGCGGATCTTCTTGACACCCATTTCCTTGACCAGGAAGTCGATGAGCTTCTTGGCGTTGTCGCTGCGGGCCTCGTACTCGATGCCCGCGTAGATGTCCTCGGAGTTCTCGCGGAAGATGACCATGTTGGTCTTCTCGGGCTCCTTCAGCGGCGAGGGCACGCCCTTGAAATACTGCACGGGGCGCAGGCAGACGTAGAGGTCCAGCTCCTGGCGCAGCGCCACGTTCAGCGAGCGGATGCCGCCGCCCACGGGCGTGGTCAGCGGGCCCTTGATGGAGACCACGTACTCGCGCAGGGCCTGCATGGTTTCCTCGGGCAGCCAGACATCGGGGCCGTAGATGCGCGTGGATTTCTCGCCCGCGAAGACCTCCATCCACTGGATCTTGCGCTTGCCGCCATAGGCCCTGGCCACGGCGGCATCCACCACCTTGATCATCACGGGCGTGATGTCCACGCCGGTGCCGTCGCCTTCGATGAAAGGAATGATGGGCTGGTCTGGCACGTTCAACGACATGTCGGCGTTGACAGTGATCTTCTGGCCCTCGGCCGGCACCTGGATGTGCTGGAAGCGGTTCATGGGGACGGGTCTCCGTTGGCTGGTGCACGAGGCAAGAGTGAATGCCCGGAATGGGCACAAATTTGGTGCAGAAAATTCTAACGACAATCGGGCCGCCTTCCTGTCAACGGCGATACAGTCAGTGCGTTGAGCATCTGCGGTGCATCAACAATTTCGCACCGCTGTCTGGTTCAACTTGGCTTCTACCGCTTTTCTAGGAAATGGCATATATGAAAAAACTCCTCGCTGTCCTGGTCGCCGGTTCGTTTGCCGCAGGCGCCTTTGCACAGGCCGCCGCAGCACCCGAAACGCCGATGTCGGCTCCCACGGCCGCTTCCGCAGCTGCTCCCGCTCACACAGCCAAGAAGGCCAAGGTTGCCAAGAGCGGCAAGCATTCCGGCAAGAAGCACGCCAAGCGTTCCACCAAGAAGGCACACAAGGCCGTGGCCTGATCCAGGCGCCGGGATGCCCGCTGGCATCCCCTCAAAAAAAGCCCGCAAGTCAGCAATGCACTGCGGGCTTTTTGCCGCCCGCCCGGCCATGATGGCCCGGCCGGGCCGATTTTTGCGTCCGGCCACGCGCCCCCTGCGACAGAATGTGCAAGATGACGAAGCCTTCGACACCCCTCCACACATCCCTTTCCCGCCGCGCGCTGCAGCGGTTGCTCATGGCCGCCTGCCTGGCTGGCGCCGCCGTATCGGCAGGCGCACAGCCCCAGGGCAGCCCCCAGATGAACCTGCGCCGCGTGGAGTTGACGGCCGGAATCCACCGCATCGACGCACAGGTGGCCGCATCGGACCGCGAGCGCGCCATCGGCCTGATGTTCCGCCAGGACATGCCCCAGCAGGAGGGCATGATCTTCGTCTTCGAGGTGCCTGCCGTGCAGTGCTTCTGGATGCGCAACACCCTGCTGCCGCTGACCGCCGCCTTCGTGGCCGATGACGGCACCATCGTGAACCTGGCCGACATGAAGCCCATGACCGAGGACTCGCACTGCTCGGCCAAGCCCGTGCGCTATGTGCTGGAGATGAACCAGGGCTGGTTCGCCAAGCGCGGCCTGAAGGCCGGCGTCAAGCTGGGCGGCAGCCTGTTCACGCCCGCGCCCGCCAAGCCATAATCACGGCCCATGCAAGCGCTTCGCTCCTCGTTCTGGCTCACCCGGCTGATATTGGCCTGGTTTGCCGTGACGCTGGGCGTTGCCGTGGCTTCGCCTCTGGTCCATCCCCAGGGTTTCGAGCTGGTCTGCACGGCCAGCGGCGACGTCAAGCTGGTGGCGCTGGGCGACAGCGCAGCCCCGGGCATGGGCCACCACCAGCTTGACTGCCCCATGTGCCTGCCCGCTGGTGCACCGCCGCCGGCCCTGCCGCAGATGGCCGTGCCCCACCAGCAGCCGCTGGCCCACGCGCTGCTGCCGCTGGTGGCGGCGCACATTGCCTCCGTCACACGCGCGCCGCTGCCGGCGCGCGGCCCTCCTCCGCTGACTGCCGTGTTCTCTTGAATCGCCGCCGGGCCTGCTGATGCGCGCCCGGCCCGCCTGCGCCGCATGCGCGGCGCAAGACCCGGAGTCAGTTCGTGAATTCCTTCCCCTTCCCCGCGATGGCAGCGCCTCTGCGCCTGCCTGCACCCCTCTTTCGCCCCCATCCCCTGGCCGTAGCGCTGTGCTGCGCGCTGGGCACGGCCTGGACGCCTGGCGTGCAAGCGCAAGCGCAGGCACAGGCCGATATCCCGCTGGCCCCCGTCGAGGTCTCCGACCAGGCCACGGCCGATGCCAACGGCCTGCTGCCGCTGAACAAGACCGTGGGCACGGCCAGCCGCCTGGGCCTGACGGCGCGCGAGACGCCGGCCTCGGTGCACATCGTGGACCGCGCAGCCATCGAGGCGCGTGGCGCCCAGGACACGCAGGAGATCCTGCGCTCCATTCCGGGCGTCACGGCCTACAGCCCGCCCGGCAACATCGGCATCAGCTACCGGGGCTTCGGCACGGGGTCGGTCAGCCAGCTGTTCAACGGCATCAACCTGCAGTACTCCATTGCGGCCCGGCCCGTGGACAGCTGGATCTACGACCGGGTGGAGGCCGTGGGCGGCGCCTCCGGCTTTCTCTATGGCGCAGGCGGCGTGGGCGGCACGCTGAACTACATCACCAAGCTGGCCCAGCGCGACAGCTTCACCGAAGGCCAGCTGCGCCTGGGCAGCTACGGGTTGAAGGAAGCCTCCGTCGGGCTGAACCGCCGCCTGGGCGATGCCACTGACAGCCAGGGCACGACCCATTACCTGCGCCTGGACCTCAACCACCGCGACGCCGGCAGCTGGGTGGGCGGCACGCAGTCGCGCTCCACGCAGCTGGCGACCTCGCTGCTGTCCGACCTGGGTGGCGGCCTGACGCACACCCTTGCCTACGAGGCCCAGCATGAGCGCGTGGACCGCCCCTACTGGGGCACGCCGCTGCTCAACCCGCTGCGCGGCCAGGCGCGCATTGACGAGGCGACCCTAGGCAAGAACTACAACAGCGCCGACGGCCTGTATGCCCAGCGCGTGCAGTGGCTGCGCTCCATCACCGAATGGCGGGCCAGCGACCGGCTCAAGCTGAGCAACACCTTCTACGCCTATGACGCGCTGCGCGACTACCGCAACGTGGAGACCTACCGCTTCACGCCCGACAACACCGCGGTGGTGCGCTCGGCGGCGCTGCTCCAGCGCCATGACCAGCGCATGGTGGGTGACCGCATCGAAGGCAGCTACCTGGGCGAGCTGGCCGGCCGGCGCAGCGAATGGGCTTTTGGGCTGGATGTGAGCGTGAACCGGCAGACACGCTTTCCGAACAGCCTGTCGGGCACGGTGAGCACGGTCAATCCCTACGATTTCACGACAGAGAACTTCTACGACATTCCCGGCATGGCGCCCGGCTTCAGGCCCGACCGCGACAACAAGGTCACCACCACCGCGCTCTACCTGGAAAACCGCACGGCCCTCACTCCTGCCCTGCACCTGCTGACGGCGCTGCGCCATGAACGCATCGAGGTGGACCTGACCAACCGGCGCGATGTGACGCCCGCGCTGCCCGCAAGCTACAGCCGCAGCTATAGCCCGACGACCGGGCGCGTGGGCCTGGTCTGGGATGCCACGCCCGAGGCCAATCTCTACGCCCAGTTCTCCACGGCGGCCGATCCGCCGTCGGGCATGCTGATGGGCGCCTCGTTTGCCGATGCCATCAACAACACGGGGCTGACAACGGGCCGCCAGGTGGAGGCGGGCAGCAAGCTGTCGTTCTGGCAGGGCAAGGGAACGGCGGCGCTGGCGGTCTATCGCATCACGCGCCGCAACATCTCCACCCAGGACCCGCAGGACAGCACGCGCACGGTGCTGGTGGGCCAGCAGTCCTCGCGCGGGGTGGAGCTGTCCATGGGCCTGGCGCCCACGCCGCGATGGTCCATCCAGGGCAACTGGAGCCATGTAGACGCGCGCTATGACAACTACCAGCAAGGCGGCGTGTCCCTGGCGGGCAAGCGACCCACGAACACGCCCGCCAGCGTGCTCAACCTCTGGACCAGCTACCGCATCACGCCGGCGCTGGAGGTCAATGCCGGGCTGCGCCGCGTGGGAGGCATCTATGCCGATGCGGCCAACACGCTGTCCTGGCCCGCCTACACCCTGCTGGACCTGGGCCTGAGCTACCGCATCGACCCGCGCATGACCGTGGTTGCACGGCTGCGCAATGCCACGGACCGCGTCTACGCCGCCAGCCTGACCAGCACCATGGCCTACCTGGGCGCGCCGCGCACGGCAGACATTTCGCTGCGCGTGGCCTTCTGAGCAGGAGACGCACCATGCGCCTTCACCTCAAACGCTGGCTGTTCCTGCTGCACCGCTGGCTGGGCATTGCCGTGTGCCTGTTCTTTGCGCTGTGGTTTGTCTCGGGCATGGTGATGATGTACGTGGGCTACCCCAAGCTCACCGAAGCCGAGCGGCTGCGCCACCTGCCCCCGCTCGATGGCAACGCCGCCCTGCTCGCGCCCGCCGAGGCGCTGCGCGCGGCCGGCTTCGACGGCCCGCTCAAGGATCTGCGCCTGCATGCCGGCAGCGCCGGCCGTGCCAGCTACCTGGCCACGCCCGAGGGGCGGCGCCAGCCCGTGGCCATCGATGCGGCCAGCGGCCAGGTGCTGCCCGCCACCAGCGAGGCGCAGGCCCTGGCCAGTGCGCGCGCCTTCGCGGGGGACGGCACGGGCCTGCACTACCTGGGCACGGTGGATGAGGATGCCTTCAGCCACTCGCGCGCGCTGGACATCCACCGCCCCCTGCACCGCGTGCAGATGGACGATGCCCAGGGCACGCTGCTGTACATCTCCGGCCGCACGGCCGAGGTGGTGCGCGATGCCACGCGCACCGAGCGCGGCTGGAACTACCTGGGCGCCTGGCTGCACTGGCTGTACATGTTCCGGGGCAATGCCTTTGACGGCGCCTGGGCCGACATCGTCAACGTGCTGTCGCTGGTCGGCATTGCCGTGGCCATCACCGGCACCGTGGTCGGGGTGATGCGCTGGCGGTTCAGGCAGCCCTACCGCAGCGGCAGGCGCACGCCGTACCCGGGCCGCGCCATGCGCTGGCACCATGTGGCGGGCCTGCTGTTCGCGCTGACCACGCTGGCCTGGATCTTCAGCGGCCTGATGTCCATGAACCCCTGGCGCCTGTTCGACACAGGCACGCCGCCACTGCACATGGCCCGGTGGCAGCAAGGCCCGCTGCGCCTGACCGGGGACGACGCCACGCCGCAGTCGCTGATTGCCGCAGCGGGCGGCCCCGTGCGCGAACTGCGCTGGCTGCGCACCGCAGGCCGCACCGAGGTGCTGGCCCAGCCCGCAGCCGGTACGCCCCTGGTGCTGGACAGCGCCAGCGCCGCGCCCGTGGCCCACTCGCGCGACGCCCTGCTGGCGCGCGCGGCCCTGCTGATCGACGCACCCGTGCTGCGCAGCGAATGGCTGGCCGCGCACGACCTGTACTGGTACGAGCGCGCCGAGCACACCATGATGGGCGGCCATGACAAGCCCCTGCCCGTGCTGCGCGTGGTCTTTGGCGATGCCGCGGCCAGCTGGGTGCACATCGACCCGCACACGGGCCAGGTGCTGGGCCGGCTGGACGGCACCCAGCGCCTCAAGCGCTGGCTGTTCGCCATGCTGCACAGCTGGGACTGGCTGCCGCTGCTGCAGCGCCGGCCGCTGTGGGATGGGCTGCTGCTGGCCTTCAGCCTGGGCGGCCTGCTGATGAGCGCCACGGGCGTGCTCATAGGCGTGCGCAGGCTGCGCCGCAGGCGCAGTCATCGCGCACAGGCATCTGCTTGCCTGGAGGTGCAGCCACATGGTTAGCTGCCATACTGTATGCTTGCCGCATGCAACTCGAACAGAAATACCAGGCCCTGCTGGCCGAGGCCGAGCGCCGCAAGCTGGACGATGTGGACAGCATGCGGCTGTGCTTCCAGACCCTGTCGCTGGCTGCACGCATCGACCGTGACTGCGCCGCGCTGCTGGCGCCCCATGGCCTGTCCGAAGGGCGCTTCGTGCTGCTGTTCCTGCTGGAATCCGCCAGCGAAGGGCTGGCCCCCAACCACCTGGCCGAGCAGGCCGGCATCACCCGCGCCACCGTGACCGGCCTGCTGGACGGCCTGGAACGCGAGGCCCTGGCCGAGCGCCTGCCCGACCCGGCCGACCGCCGCGCGCTGCGCGTGCAGCTCACCGCCAAGGGGCGCCAGCTGGCGCGCAAGCTGTTTGCCCGGCACAGCCAATGGATCGCCGGCCTGTTTTCCAACCTGTCGCCCGCCGAACGCGGCCAATTGGGAAAGCTGCTGGCCAAGGCCGCCGCAGGCGTGGAGGCCAGCGCATGAAGGCGCCCGCCCCCCGGCGCAAGGGCGCCAACCGCAAGGTCGATATCACTCCCGAACTGCTGCAGGCCCTGTCCCTGGGCGAGATCGAGACCGCCACGCTGACCGAAAGCCTGGCCGTGGACCAGGCCCGGCTGCTGCAGGCCGTCTTCCCCGACGCGTGGCCGCAGCTGGAGGACACGGCGCAGGCGCTGGGCCAGCTGGGCATTCTCAAGCGCATGGAGTGCATTGGTGGCCTGCTGTGGCAGGCGCTGGGCCAGGCCGGCTGGCAGCGCTGCCTCACGCACCGATCTGACACGGTGCGCGGCTGGGCCTGCTTCATGGCCGGTGCGCAGCCGGGCCTGACCCTGAGCCAGCGCCTGGAGCTGCTGCAGCCGCTGGCCGATGACCCGCATTTCGGCGTGCGCGAATGGTCGTGGATGGGCGTGCGCCCGCATCTGGCCAGCGACCTGCCGCAGGCCGTGGCCGAGTTGTCCCGGTGGACAAGGCGGCCCTCCGACCGCCTGCGCCGTTTCGCCAGCGAGGCCCTGCGGCCGCGCGGCGTCTGGTGCAGCCATATCGCGGCGCTCAAGCAGCAGCCGGAGATCGCCCTGCCCCTTTTGCGGCGGCTGCGCGCCGATGCCTCGCCCTATGTGCAGGACTCGGTGGCCAACTGGCTCAACGACGCGGCCAAGAGCCGGCCCGACTGGGTGCGCGCCCTGTGCGCGCAATGGCTCGAGGAATCGCCCGTGCCCGCCACGCGCCGCATCTGCGAGCGTGCGCAGCGCAGCCTCAAGGAGAGCTAGCCTCCTGCCGGCCCGCCAGCCGTTCGCAGTCGGGCTTGATGCAGCGCCCGTAGAGGATGTGGGAGTGCTCCACGATGGCAAAGCCATGCGAGCGCGCCAGCAGCTTCTGGCGCTGCTCGATCACCGCATCGTGGAACTCCTGCACCAGGCCGCAGCGCGTGCAGATCAGGTGGTCATGGTGCTCGCCGTCGTCGAGTTCATAGACCGCCTTGCCCGCCGCAAAGCGCTGCTGGCGCAGCATGCCGGCCTGCTCCAGCTGCGCCAGCACGCGGTAGACCGTGGCCAGGCTGGTGCCCCGGCCCTGGTCATGCAGCTGGCGGTAGACCTCCTCCGCCGCCAGATGCCGCTGGTCCCCGTGGCGAAAGATGTCCAGTACCCACAGTCGCGCCAGCGTGGCCTTCAGCCCCAGGTTCTTGAGGTCAGCGGAATCGGACATGCAGCCCTCCCGGCCGGTCAGAACTCATTGTGGATGGCCTTGTAGCCGCGCACCAATTCGTTGTTGGTGCGGACCACGTCCTCGGAGAAATCGCTGGCGTCGGCGGGCACCTGGGCCAGCGTGGACAGGTCGGTCTCCGGGCCTATGCGCGCAGTGGATGGCACATAAAAGCCTGGCGGCAGGTGGCATCCATCGACCACGGCGTTGTAGCGCACCACGCAGCCGTCATCGACCACGCAGTTGAACAACACGCTGTTGAAGCCGATGAACACGCCATTGCCCACGGTGCAGGGCCCGTGGACGATGGCGCGATGGGCGATCGAGGTGTGCTGCCCCACGCTGACGCGCGCGCCGGACTTGGAGTGGATCACCACCCCGTCCTGGATGTTGGAGTGCGCACCGATCACGATGGGGTCGATGTGGCCATCCGCATCCATCTCGTCGGCACGGATCACCGCATAGGGGCCGATGAAGACGTTCTCCTCCACGATCACCAGTCCGCACAGGATGGCCGTGGGGTCCACGAATGCGCTGGCATGGATGCGCGGCAGGTCGCCGCGCGGGTTCTTGCGGATCATCCCTTGCGCCTGTTTTTTGCGCCGCCCTGGCGGGCCTTGAAGCGCGGGTTGCTCTTGCAGATGACGTAGATGCGGCCGCGGCGGCGCACCACCTGGCAGTCTCGATGGCGCAGCTTGGCTTCCTTGAGGGACGAGAGCACTTGCATGGAAAACTCCTTGGGTTGTAGACAAACGGGGGCCGGCTCGCGGGTCATGCCCAGGACACGGCGTCGTGCGGATGCAGGCTCTCCATGTGGCGCACATGCACGCGCGGCTGGGCGTAGCTGCCTTCCAGCGCGGCCTGTATGCGGCGCGCCGCATCCTCGACAAACATCAGGTTGCGGCCGTTGAGCGCGGCAAAGGCCTGCTCGTCGGCGCGCTTGACGGCGGTCTGCACGGGCGTGCCCAGCGCCTGCTCCACGCGGGCGATCAGGGGCAGGATGCCCAGGTCGGGCGCATCACAGGCCAGGTCCACGCTGACCTGGGCCTCGCTGCGCTGGCTGTGTGCCGTGGCCAGCGTGCCTTGCCGGCGCAGCCAGGAAGCCACCTGGTCCGGCTCCACCAGCGGCTCGCCCGCAAAGGCCTGCAAAAATCCCTGCTCCAGCAACTGGCGCGACAGTGCCGCCGAGCAGGGGCAGGTCGAGGAATAGCCCACGCCCACCTGCAGCCGCAGCTGGAACACGCCCTGCGCCAGCGTGGCGTCCAGGCGCACGGGATAGGACTTCCAGCCCGACAGATCGTGGGTGACCAGGGCGGGCCGCTGGGTCAGCAGGTCCAGCGACAGGCGCAGCCGGGCGCTGCGGCTTTGGCAGTCCAGGTGGCTGTCGATCATGGCCTGCAGCGCATGGCGCAGCGCCAGGGCAGACAGCGCGGATTCCTCGGCCAGGCTGTCCAGTTGCCGGTACAGCCGGGACATGTGTATGCCCTTGACATGGGCCGCAGGAAGATCGACCTGCACATCGGCGCGCGCATGCAGCTCGCGCCAGTAGCCGGGCTCGGCCACGGTCACGGGCAGGTCTATGCCCTGCATGCCCACCCATTGCAGCGGGCTGAGGCTGGGTGCGGGATCGGTCAGGGAAACATCGGGAAGAGGTGCAAGCATTCGGGGCTCCAGGGGCCGCGCCCGCGAGGGCGGCGCGGCAAGCGTTCAATGTCGGCTCAGGGCCGACTCAGGGCCGGCTCGGTACCGGCCGGGCATCAGTTCCATCCGGGAAAGGGGTTGTCCCACTGCGTCCAGGCCTGCGGGCCCATGGCCATTTCCGCATCGGTCAGCAGGCATTCGTCCAGGCGTGCGCGCAGCGCCTGCTCGTCCATGCCCATGCCGATCAGCACCAGTTCCTGGCGCGCGTCGCCCACGCCATCGACCCATTTGTCCAGGATGCGCTGCACGCTTTCGGGGTCGCGCGGCCAGCGCTCGGCCTCCACGGCGGCCCACCAGTGCCCGGCCGGGCCATGGCGGGCCACGGCGCCGGCCTGCGACCAGGAGCCGGCCAGCGCCGGATGGCTGGCCAGCCAGAAAAACCCCTTGGAGCGCACCACGCCCGGCCATTCGCTTTGCACCAGGCCGAAGAAGCGCCGGGGATGAAAGGGGCGGCGGGCGCAGTAGACAAAGCTGGCAACGCCATAGGCCTCGGTCTCGGGCTGGTGCGTGCCACGCAACTGCTGCAGCCAGCCCGGCGCCCTGGAGGCCTCCTCGAAATCGAACAGCCCCGTATCGAGCACGCGATCCAGCGGCAGCTGGCCGAAGGAGGCGATCTCCAGCCTGGCACGCGGGTTGAGCCCGCGCAGGATGGCCATGAGCCGGCTGCAGTCCTCGTCGGTGACCAGGTCGATCTTGTTGAGCACGATCACATCGCAGAACTCCACCTGCTCGATCAGCAGATCGACCACGGTGCGGCGGTCCTCCTCGCCCAGCGATTCGCCGCGCGAGCGCAGGCTGTCACGCGAGCCATAGTCGTGCAGAAAGTTGAAGGCATCGACCACGGTCACCATGGTGTCCAGCCGCGCCACATCGCCCAGGCTGCGTCCGTCCTCGCCCGCGAAGGTGAAGGTCTCGGCCACCGGCAGCGGCTCGGAGATGCCCGTGGACTCGATGACCAGCTGGTCGAAGCGGCCCTCGCCCGCCAGCCGCGCCACCTCCACCAGCAGGTCCTCGCGCAGCGTGCAGCAGATGCAGCCGTTGCTCATCTCCACCAGTTTTTCGTCGGTGCGCGACAGGTCGGCCCCGCCATCACGCACCAGGGCCGCGTCGATGTTGACCTCGGACATGTCGTTGACGATGACGGCCACGCGCCGACCTTCGCGGTTGTGCAGGATGTGGTTGAGCAAGGTGGTCTTGCCCGCGCCCAGAAAGCCCGACAGTACGGTCACCGGCAATCGGGCATGCGGCGGCTGAACCGGCGCTACGGTATGCATCATGGAATCTCTCGAACAGGGGAAGGGAGCACGCGGCGGGCACTGCGGCCGCATGCGCAGGGAGGGGTCTCAGGCGGGGAGCGCGGTGCAGGCGGAGCACTTGCCATGCAGCTCGATGTTCGAATGGGCCAGCGCGAACGCATGGCCGTGCGCCCAGTTGCCCAGGCAGCGGTTGAGCGCGTCATCGACAAACTCGTCCACCTGCCCGCAGCTGTCGCAGATCGCAAAGGCCGAGAAGTCATGGCTGCCCTCATCCGGGTGCGAGCAGCACACATAGGCGTTCAACGACTCCAGGCGGTGGACCACGCCCTGCTCGGCCAGCTTGTCCAGCGCGCGGTAGACCTGCGTGGGGGCGCTCAGCCCGTGGTCACGCAGCTGGTCGAGCAGTGCATAGGCCGTGCGCGGTGCACCGGCCTGGCGCAGGGCGTCGAGCACCCGTTGCTGGTTGGCGGTCAAAGGGGTGGGCATGGTGATTTCCTGTTCCAGAAAACGGTTGGCGATGTTGCGCCACATCAGAATTGTGACGTTATAACATAACAAAACAACGGCTGTCAGGCAGGTTTTTACAATTAAAAAGAATATTAAGTTGCGTTTAAATATTCAACAGGATATAGTCAGCACCGTTGTCGAGACCCGTACCCAGTACCTGAGTCGGCAACCACATCTCCCGCGCAACGGCTTGCCAGCCGCTTCCTGCAGGATGTGTTTCGCGACCTTTGTCGCCCAGTTGGTCTGTAGAGCTGCAGCCAACCGAGTTCCTAGATGCTCACGCAGACCTTTTCAAGGCTGCGAACCTGACTGAACCACATTTCAAACACCGGCATTCCCATGGGCAAGTACGTCGTCTCGCCCTCGACACACCCGACCGACTGCGGCCGCTTCCGTGCCTCCTTCTCGGTCCATCGCTCCCAGGGCAACGGCAGCTACTGCCGCGTATTCCGTTTCGACAAGGCATTCGCCTCCAGCGAAGCGGCACGGCTGTTTGCCGTCACCCAAGGCTGGCTTCAGACCTGCATGCAGCACCCGCCTGCGTGCTGATGGCCCGCTTGCTGCGAACCCCTATCCATTTCCTGCGGCGGATTGCACAGTCCTCCGCCTGCATTCCAACGGTGCGCCCGTTTGCGCACATCTAAGCAAAGAGGTTTTCCTATGACCACCAAAATCTACGTGGGCAATCTGCCCTACTCCGTGACCGACTCCAGCCTGGAAAGCAACTTCGCCGAATTCGGCAGCGTGGCTTCCGCCAAGGTCATGATGGACCGCGAAACCGGCCGCTCCAAGGGCTTCGGCTTTGTGGAGATGGCTTCTGCCGAAGTCGCCCAGGCCGCCATCACCGGCCTGCACGGCATGTCCGTGGACGGACGCTCGATTGTCGTGAACCTGGCGCGTCCTCGCGAAGAAGGCCGCAGCTCGGGTGGCTACAGCCCGCAAGGCTATGCAGGCAAGCGTGCCGACGTCGGCTATGGCAATGGCGGCCACGGCGGCGGTCGCTACTGATAGCGTCCAATTCCAAGAAAACCGGCTCTTTGGGCCGGTTTTTTTTCGCCTGCGGTTTTCCGCCGATGTCGGCATGAAAAAACCGGCCGCCCTTGCGGGCCGGCCGGTCATGCTTCAAGTCTGCCGGGGTCTGGCCCCGGCAAAGGCGAAGTGGCTTACCGCAGCGCGTCGATGGCGGCGTTGAAGGTGGCGCTGGGGCGCATCACGGCGTCCATCTTGGCCACGTCGGGCTGGTAGTAACCACCGATGTCCACGGCCTTGCCCTGCACGGCGCGCAGCTCTTCGATGATCTTGGACTCGTTGTCCGCCAGCTGCTTGGCCAGGGGAGCGAACTTGGCGGCCAGCTCGGCGTTCTCGGTCTGGGCAGCCAGGGCCTGCGCCCAGTACAGGGCGATGTAGAACTGGCTGCCGCGGTTGTCCAGCTCGCCGGTGCGGCGCGAAGGCGACTTGTCCTCGTCCAGCAGCCTGCCGGTGGCTTCGTCCAGGGTCTTGGCCAGCAGCTTTGCGCTGTCGTTGCCGTTCTTGATGCCCAGGTCTTCCAGCGACACGGCCAGTGCCAGGAACTCGCCCAGCGAATCCCAGCGCAGGTGGTTTTCTTCCACCAGCTGCTGCACGTGCTTGGGAGCGGAGCCGCCGGCACCGGTTTCGTACATGCCGCCACCGGCCATCAGCGGCACGATGGACAGCATCTTGGCGGAGGTGCCCAGTTCCATGATGGGGAACAGGTCGGTCAGGTAGTCGCGCAGGATGTTGCCGGTCACCGAGATGGTGTCCAGGCCGCGGGCCACGCGCTCCAGCGTGTAGCGCATGGCGCGGACCTGCGACAGGATGTGGATTTCCAGGCCCGTGGTGTCGTAGTCCTTGAGGTAGGTGTTGACCTTCTTGATCAGCTCGGCCTCGTGCGGACGGTAGGGGTCCAGCCAGAACACGGCAGGCATGCCGGAGTTGCGTGCACGCGTGACGGCCAGCTTGACCCAGTCGCGGATGGGCGCATCCTTGACCTGGCACATGCGCCAGATGTCGCCCTGCTCCACGTTCTGGCTCATCAGCACTTCACCGGTGGCCAGGTCGACGATGTTGGCAACGCCGTCTTCCTCGATCTCGAAGGTCTTGTCGTGCGAGCCGTACTCTTCGGCCTTTTGCGCCATCAGACCCACGTTGGGCACGGTGCCCATGGTCTTGGGGTCGAAGTTGCCGTGCCACTTGCAGAAGTTGATCATCTCCTGGTAGATGCGGGCAAAGGTGGACTCGGGCATCACGGCCTTGCAGTCGTAGGGCTTGCCGTCGGCGCCCCACATCTTGCCGCCCTGGCGGATCATGGCGGGCATGGACGCATCGACGATCACGTCGTTGGGCGAGTGGAAGTTGGTGATGCCCTTGGCGGAGTCCACCATGGCCAGCGCGGGACGGTGTTCCTGGCAGGCGTGCAGGTCACGGATGATCTCTTCGCGCAGCGAGGCGGGCAGCGTCTCGATCTTCTCGTACAGCGTGGACATGCCGTTGTTGACGTTGACGCCCAGCTCGTCGAACAGCTTGCCGTGCTTCTCGAAGGCTTCCTTGTAGTAGATCTTCACGCAGTGGCCGAACACGATGGGGTGCGAGACCTTCATCATCGTGGCCTTGACGTGCAGCGAGAACAGGATGCCGGCGTCGCGGCAGTCGTCCAGTTCCTTTTCGTAGAAGTCGCACAGCGCCTTCTTGCTCATGAACATGGAGTCGATGATCTCGCCGGCCTGCAGCGCGACCTTGGGCTTGAGCACCACGGTCTTGCCGCTCTTGGTGGTCAGCTCCATCTTGACGTCGCGGGCCTTGTCCAGGGTCATGGACTTTTCGCCGTGGTAGAAGTCGCCGTGCTCCATGTGCGAGACATGGGTTTGCGACCACTGCTTCCACTCGCCCATGGAGTGCGGGTGCTTCTTGGCGTAGTTCTTGACGGCGGCGGGAGCGCGGCGGTCGGAGTTGCCTTCACGCAGCACGGGGTTCACGGCCGAGCCCAGGCACTTGCCGTAGCGCGCCTTGATGTCCTTTTCCTGGTCGTTGGACGGGTTCTCGGGGTAGTCGGGCAGTGCGTAGCCCTTGCCCTGCAGCTCCTTGATGGCAGCCGTCAGCTGGGCCACGGAGGCGCTGATGTTGGGCAGCTTGATGATGTTGACATCGGGCTCCAGCGTCTTCTTGCCGAGCTCGGACAGGGTGTGGGCCACGCGCTGGTCTTCGGCCAGGAATTCGGAGAACTCACCCAGGATGCGGTGGGCCACGGAGATGTCGGCGGTCTCGACATTCACGCCGGCGGGTGCTGCAAAGGCGCGCACCACAGGCAGGAAGGCACTGGTGGCCAGGCGCGGGGCCTCATCGGTCAGGGTGTAGATGATGGTGGGTTGCTGCGTGCTCATCTCTTGTCTCAGGTAGTGAAAAAGGTAGGGGTCGCGCCGCAGGCCGTCGAACCGGGCATCCGCTAGGGGAAACGGGCCGGTGCAGCCTGACGCTGTAGGACCGTCACGCAATGCCCCGTCGCGCCAGCATGCTGCCCCGGCGTTTTCTGCAATGCGATCCCACAATACAAAATTCTAAGCGGAACCTGCCGGATTTTTTAAGTCTTGTAGAAGACTTAGGGTTTTACAGCGGCATTCAGGCCCTGTTTTCACAGGGAAACGGCTTGGAGCCCCTGCGTTTTCTGCCATGCAAAAAATGCTGTGGCGTGACGGACACGCAAGCATGGCAGAGCACCGGGCCACACCCAGAGCCGATACATCCACGACGATTCATCGTGCGCGAAGCGGCGGGCAAACACCCCCGGCGAAAACCCCGTGATCAGGCGCTGATCAAGCGCTGTTCACGGCACACACAGGCCGGGTCGGAAACGCCCCCGGCCAGCACCGGCGTCTGGGGCAGCAATCGCACGCCAATGCCCGGGAACACGGGTAAACGTGGCGACATATTGCGCCAAGTCATCTACAAAGCACGCCAATTACGCCAAATTGTCATCCATCCGCCTTTATTCTGTCTTTTTGACTAGAACTACTGGACTGGAGACGATTTGAGTACCCTGGCAATCGTGATTTCACTGGCGGGACTGATGTTCCTGGCCTACCGAGGCATCTCCGTGCTGCTGCTGGCACCCCTGATGGCCGCCGTGGCCGTGCTGCTGTCCGGCGACCTGGGCCATATGCTGCCGCTGTACACCAGCACCTTCATGGGCGCCCTGGGCAACTACATGCTGCAGTTCTTCCCCGTGTTCCTGCTGGGCGCGCTGTTCGGCCAGTTGATGGCCGACTCGGGCGCGGCCACCGCGATATCGCACTGGATCATGCGCGTGCTGGGCGAGAAGCACGCCATCCTCACCGTGGTGCTGGCCTGCGCCGTGCTCACCTATGGCGGCGTGTCGCTGTTCGTGGTGGCCTTTGCCATCTATCCGATTGCCAAGTCGCTGTTCCGCGCGGCCCATGTGCCCAAGCGGCTGATACCGCCCACCATCGCGCTGGGCTCGTTCACCTTCACCATGACAGCGCTGCCGGGCACGCCGTCCATCCAGAACGCCATTCCCATTCCCTACTACGGCACGAACGTGTTCGCGGCGCCGGGCCTGGGCATCATCGGCGGCATGACCATGCTGGCCCTGGGCCTGTGGTGGCTGCAGTCGCGCGCGGCCAAGGCACGCGTGGCGGGCGAAGGCTACGGCGATCATGACGACGCTGTCGAGCAGGGCCTGCATGACGAAAGCGACCCCGCCCTGCACAGCCGCCGGGACCTGCCGCTGCTGCTGGCCCTGCTGCCGCTGGTGCTGGTGATCGCGGTCAACGCGCTGCTGACCTACGGCGTGTTCCCGCAAATGGATTTCGGCTTCCTCAAGGACCGTTTTCCTGCCGTGAACCCGGCCAAGCAGACGGGCCTGTGGGCGCTGATCCTGTCCCTGGCCGTGGCCTGCGCCGCACTGGTGCTGCTGGGCCTGGGCCGCTGGCGCAATCTCAAGGAATCGGTGAACAAGGGCGTGCTGGGCTCCATGCTGCCCATCTTCAACACCGCCTCGGAAGTGGGCTACGGCGCCGTCATCGCGAGCCTGGCCGGTTTTGCCATCATCCGCGAGGCCGTGCTCAACGTGGCGCCCCACAACCCGCTGATCTCCGAGGCCGTGGCCATGAACGTGCTGGCAGGCATCACGGGGTCGTCGTCCGGCGGCCTGTCGATTGCACTGTCCACGCTGGGCAAGGACTACCTGGCCATGGCCGCCCAGCTGGGCATCAGCCCCGAGCTGCTGCACCGCGTGGCCGTGATGGCGGCCGGCTGCTTCGACACCCTGCCGCACAGCGGCGCCATCATCACGCTGCTGTCCATCTGCGGCCTCACGCACCGCCAGTCGTACGGCAACATCGCCATCATGACCATAGGCGCGCCCCTGCTGGCCCTGGTGCTGGTGATCACGCTCGGCACCATGTTCGGGTCCTTCTGAGGGACCAGGGCGCAGAGCGCGCGCGGGAAATACCACGGCATCGCGCCCGCCACAACCGGCATATGACGTATATGCGCGGGGCGGGTGCATGGCAACAATGCATGCACGGCGATAAGGCATCGCCCCGCTTCATTCCCGCATAACCGACAAGACGACATCCGCTGCCAAAGCTGCCAGCGCCGATGTCGGGCAACAAGGCCCGAACCGCTCCCTGACCTGGAGCGGTTCGGGCCTTTTTTTGTTGGCCGGGAATCGAAGGGGCAGCGATGCCGCACGCCGCCCCCTCAACCCCTTCAGGAGCAGCAGCATGAGACACGGAGATATTTCCAGCAGCAACGATTGCGTCGGCGTGGCAGTGGTCAACTACAAGATGCCGCGCCTGCACACCAAGGCCGAGGTGCTGGACAACTGCCGCAAGATCGCGGACATGCTGGTAGGCATGAAGCGCGGCCTGCCGGGCATGGACCTGGTGATCTTTCCCGAGTACTCCACGCACGGCATCATGTACGACGCCAAGGAGATGTACGACACGGCCAGCGCCATCCCGGGCGAAGAGACAGAAATCTTCGCCGACGCCTGCCGCAGGGCCAACGTCTGGGGCGTGTTCTCGCTGACCGGCGAGCGCCATGAGGAGCACCCCAACAAGGCGCCCTACAACACCCTGATCCTCATGAACAACCAGGGCGAGATCGTGCAGAAGTACCGCAAGATCATGCCCTGGGTGCCCATCGAGGGCTGGTACCCGGGCGACTGCACCTATGTGAGCGAAGGCCCCAAGGGCCTGAAGATCAGCCTCATCATCTGCGACGACGGCAACTACCCCGAGATCTGGCGCGACTGCGCCATGCGCGGCGCCGAGCTCGTCGTGCGCTGCCAGGGCTACATGTACCCGGCCAAGGAGCAGCAGATCATGGTCTCCAAGGCCATGGCCTTCATGAACAACTGCTACGTGGCCGTGGCCAATGCGGCGGGCTTCGACGGCGTGTACTCGTACTTCGGGCACTCGGCCATCATCGGCTTCGACGGCCGCACCCTGGGCGAGACCGGCGAGGAGGAAATGGGCATCCAGTACGCCGAGTTGTCCAAGCACCTGATCCGCGATGCGCGCAAAAACGGCCAGTCGCAGAACCATCTGTTCAAGCTGGTGCACCGGGGCTACACCGGCACCATCAACTCCGGCGACGGGGACAAGGGCGTGGCCGCCTGCCCCTACAACTTCTACAGCCAGTGGGTCAACGATCCCGAGGGCACACGCGAGATGGTGGAGTCCTTCACACGCACCACCGTAGGCACGCCCGAATGCCCCATCGAAGGCATTCCGCACGAGGCGCCCAGGCACCGCTGACAGCGTCCTGCCTCCGAGCCTGCAGGCCTGGGGGCAGGCCCGCCCATGAACACGGAAAGGTGAAGAGTGAAGATGAGCACGACAACAACCACAGGCCCGCTGCACGCTCCTGCCAGCCAGGCCGCCGACCCGCTGGCGGCCTACCGCATCGAGGAAGAGCCCTTCTACCGCCCCTCGGGCCGCGAAGTGCAGCTGTACCGGCAGGCCTACCAGCACCGCATGCCGCTCATCCTTAAGGGCCCCACGGGCTGCGGCAAGACGCGCTTTGTGGAGTACATGGCCTGGGCGCTCAAGCGCCCCCTGGTCACGCTGGCCTGCAACGAGGACATGACAGCCTCCGACCTGGTGGGCCGCTACCTGCTGGATGCCGACGGCACGGCCTGGCACGACGGCCCGCTGACCCTGGCCGTGCGCCACGGCGGCATCTGCTACCTGGACGAAGTGGTGGAGGCCCGCCAGGACACCACGGTCGTCATTCACCCGCTGACCGATGCGCGCCGTGCCCTGCCGCTGGACAAGAAGGGCGAGGTGGTGCATGCCCATCCCGACTTCCAGCTGGTGGTCTCCTACAACCCCGGCTACCAGAGCAGCGCCAAGGACATGAAGCCATCGACCCGCCAGCGCTTCGCGGCCCTGGACTTCGACTACCCGGCGCCCGAGATCGAGGCGGACATCGTGGCCCACGAGACCGGCATTGCCCCGGCCACCGCTCGCAGCCTGGTCAGCCTGGCACGCAGCACGCGCGAACTGCGCCACCGGGGCCTGGACGAAGGCGCCTCCACCCGCATGCTGATCTACGCGGGCCTGCTGATGCGCGACGGCGTCTCGGTGCATGACAGCTGCGACATGACCATCACCAGCGCCCTGACCGACGACCCCGACACCGCCGCCGCGCTGCGCCAGCTGGTCGAAGCCGAGTTCGGCGCCTGAGGGCCGCGCGCCATGGCCATCGTCTCCGCTGCCTTGCCCGAAGAGTCCCGTCTGCTGCACACGCTGGGCCTGCTGGCCAGCGGCCTCGCGCGCCAGCCTGTCGCCGTGCAGGCGCTGGCCAGGGCGCCGGCCAGTGCCCCGGCGCCGGGCCAGGCCCACGCCCTGCCGCCGCGCGCCGTGCTGATCAGCCAGCCTGCCCGGCTGCTGATTCCCGCCAACTTGCCCATACAGGCACACCTGCACGCAGCAACGATGGCCCATGCCGCAGCCCATCTGCGCTTCTCGCCCGCCCGCCAGGACAGCAGCGCCCTCAAGCCCATGGGCCAGGCCGTGGTGGGCGCGCTGGAAGATGCGCGCGTGGAACGGCTGCTGTGCCTGCAGCACCCCGGCGTGCGCCGCTGGTTCGAGGCCTGCATCGCCCCCGAGCCCGACCCATCGGACCTGGGCTTTGCCGCCTTCATGGCCCGGCTGGACCGCATGCTGCTGTGGCCAGAGCGCATGGACGGCAACCACTGGATCCACAAGGCCCGTGACCTGTTCGAGGACACCGCCACGCGCCATGGCCTGGAGGACTACGCCGCATTCCGGGCCATTGCCTCCATCCTAGCCAACGACCTGGGCCAGATGCGCGTGCGCATGGACCCGCAGCACCATGCCGTGCCCAGCATCTACCGTGATGACAACAGCTATCTCTGGCAGCATCCGGAGTCGCCCCAGGGCGAGGAAGACACACTCGCGCTGCAGCAGAACGCTGCGCGCGCGGCTCCGCCTCCATCGGCCGGCGCAGGACAGCAGTCCGATGCCCAGGAAGGCCAGTCGCTGGACCTGGACCCAGGCCTGGAACTGTCGCGCCACAGCTATCCCGAATGGGACCGCAGGTCGGAGCGCCTGAAGACGGACTGGTGCACCGTCATCGACACCCTGCCCGCATGGCAGGCCGAGGCTCTGGCCGGGAAAGGCTCCCAGGCCGGCAGACAGACAATGCCGCCCCTGCCGCTGCCGCCCGCACGCCAGCTGGACCGGCGCCAGCGCCTGCGCCGCCAGTGGGAAGGCGATGACCTGGACTTCAACGCCGCCCTCGAGGTCCAGGTGGACCGCCGCCTGAACCTGCGCCCGGAACCACGCCTTTTCATGCGGGCCGGCAAAGGCCCGCGCCCCACCAGCGTGCTGGTGCTGATGGACGCTTCCGAATCGGTCAACACGCCCGGCCTCCACGGCGCCAGCTTGCTGGAGCTGGAGAAACAGGCGGCCCTCATGCTGGCCGAGTCGCGCGCAGGCCGCAGGACCGGCGTGGACCGCCTGGCCATCCACGCCTTCTCGTCCAACACGCGCGCCGAGGTCCGCTACCTGCGCCTGCTGGACTTCGGCCAACCCTTTGCCGCAGCAGCGGCCACCCGGTTGCAGGCACTGCAGGGGCGCCATTCCACACGCCTGGGCGCCGCCCTGCGCCACGCCAGCAGCCTGCTGGCGGCCGAGCCTGCCGGCCAGCGCCATCTGCTGGTGATCACCGATGGAGCACCCGCCGACATCGACGTGCATGACGACCGCTACCTGATCGAAGACGCGCGCCATGCCGTGCAGCAGGCCCGCGCCGCAGGCATACGCATCAGTTGCCTGGCCGTGGACAGCCAGGCCGACGGCTATGTGCGCCACATCTTTGGCGGGCGCAACTACGGCATTGCCGACGACGCGCGGCATCTGCCAAGGCGGCTGTCCCAGATGGGCGCAAGGCTCGCAGCCGGCCGCTGACCACGGCAAGCGCCACGGAAATCTCGATTAACCTGAAGCCTGCAAAGAACGCACGCCAGCACCTGGCATACAAGGAACCCATGAACGACCCCGTCAGAGTCGGCATTCTTTACTCGGCCACCGGCACCACATCGACCATCGGCCAGTCCCAGCTGCAGGGCGCGCAGCTGGCCATCGACGAAATCAACGAGTCGGGCGGCCTGCTGGGGCGTGAACTGGTCGCCGTGCGCTACGACCCGGCCTCCACGCCGGCCCGCTATGCGGCGCTGGCCGAGCAGCTCATCGTGCGCGACGGCATCAACGTCATCTTCGGCTGCTACATGTCCAGCAGCCGCAAGGCCGTCATCCCCATCGTCGAGAAGTGGAACCGGCTGCTGTTCTATCCGACGCTCTACGAAGGCTTCGAGTTCTCGGGCAATGTCATCTACACCGGCGCCGCGCCCAACCAGAACAGCGTGCAACTGGCCGACTACATGACCAGCAGCTTCGGCGCGCGGGTCTACCTCATCGGCTCGGACTACATCTATCCCTACGAGTCCAACCGCATCATGGGCGAGCTGGTCATGCAGCACCCGGGCAGCGACAAGCTGGGCGAACACTACCTGCCGCTGGACGCCACCGAGCGCGACTACGCGGCCATCATGCAGGACATCCGCGCAAGGCAGCCGGACTTCATCTTCTCCACCGTGGTCGGCGACTCCACGGCCAGCCTCTACCGCGCCTATGCCGACGCGGGCTTCAATCCGCAGACCATGCCGATTGCCAGCCTCACCACCTCCGAGGCCGAGATCGCCCAGATGGGTGCCGACGTGGCGGCCGGCCACTTCACGGCCGCGCCCTACTTCCAGTCCATCGATTCACCGGCCAATGCGCGCTGCCTGGCCCGGCTGCGCCAGCGCCTGGGCGACGACTGCCGGCCCAACCTGTGCTGGGAAGCCGCCTACTTTCAGATGCACCTGTTCGCCAACGCCTTCCGCCAGGCCGGCAGCGACCGCATCGGCGATCTGCTGCCCCATCTGCTGGGCAGCGAGTTCGACGCGCCCCAGGGCCGCATCCGGCTCGATCCCGGCAACCACCACACCTGGCTGTACCCGCGCGTGGGCCGCGCCAATGCCCAAGGCGGCTTCACCATCGTGCGCCAGGCCACCCGGGCCGTCTCGCCCGACCCCTATTTGGTGACCCATTCACTGGGCGACTGGACCGCCAGCCTCGGTGCCCTGGAGAACTGAGCGTGGATGCCGCACCGAACAAGGAAACCGGCAGCGCTGCCACAGGCCGGCCGCTGCTGGAAAGAAAGCCGCTGCTGCGCGCCACCTCGCCCCAGCTCAAGGAACTGCGCCAGCTGCGCATTGCCGTCGTCCACCCCGACGACGCGGACGGCCGCCTGCTGGCCCAGCAGCTGCAGCGCATAGGCTGCCAGGTCCAGGCCATCTGGCCGCCCCAGCCCAGCCTGCCCGAGGGCACGGACGTGGTCTTCCTGGCCGTGCGCCCCGATCACCTGCAGTTGAACTACGCCTGGACCCAGGGCGAGGGAGAGAGCCCGCCCACCGCCATCGCCGTGGTCAACTACGAGAATCCCACCATCGTCTCCGCCGTGCTGGAGCTGCAGGTGCAAGCCATCCTGCCCACGCCCATCCGCTCCTTCGGCCTGCTGTCCACCCTGGTGCTGGCGCGCAGAAACCACAAGGAATCACGCCAGCAGCAGCAGCGCATCGCCAAGCTCCAGGCCAAGCTGCTGGGCCAGCGCCGCGTGGCCGAAGCCAAGGCCATCCTCATGCACACCCACCACATCAACGAAGACCAGGCCTACGACATGATCCGCGCCCAGGCCATGAGCCGGCGCAGCTCGGTGGAGGAGATTGCCCAGGCCATCGTGCATGCGAGCGAAATACTGTCGCTGGGCAAGGGCGTGGGCGGGTAAATCACGCAGAATTCCTGCCGCCAGCAGCCATGGTTTGGCCCCGGGAACCAGGG